>JASHQP010000438.1 GCA_030039095.1 Streptosporangiaceae bacterium | reverse complement strand
CCTGGGCTGCCGGGCGCTGCCCGGTGGAGATCTTGGAGCGGATGGGCCAAGCCGGCCTGCTCGGGCTGCTGATCCCGGAGGAATGGGGTGGTAGCGGGGCCACCACCGTTGGGTTCGTGGCGGCGATGGAGCACATAGGGCGTGCGGATCAGTCAGTGGCGGCTGCCTGGCAGGCTCACTCCACCATCGGCAGCCTGCCTCTTATGCGTTTTGGTACCGACGAGCAGCGAAACAGATGGCTCCGGCCCCTTGCGGAGGGACGCGCGCTGGGGGCGTTCGGGCTCACCGAGCCGGATGCCGGCAGCGATGCAGGCGCGATACGCACTCGCGCGGCGAGGCGGGATGGCGGATGGCTCATCAACGGGCGCAAAATGTTTATCTCCAATGCCGGAACGGCGATGAGCTTCGGCGTCACGCTGCTCGCCCGCCTTGACGACGACGAAGAAACCGGGCGGGCCCAGTTTGCCAATTTCGTGGTCGAGAAAGATACCCCTGGGTTCACACTCGGGCCGAAGCTGAACGGCATCGGATGGAAAGGGCTGGACACCCGCGAGCTCGTCTTCGAAGATGTCTGGGTCCCCGCCGGTAACCTGCTGGGCAGCCCTGGCCGTGGCCTTTCGCAATTTCTTGCCGTCCTTGGCGTGGGGCGGATCACGGTGGCTGCTCTGTCGGTCAGCCTGGCCGCTGCCATGCTCGAGCTGTCCACCGCATACGCACGCCAGCGACGGCAGTTCGGCCGGCCCCTCATCGAGAATCAGGCTATCGCCTTCAAGCTTGCGGACATGGCTACCGAACTGGAGGCATCCCGGCTGCTGACCTACCGGGCCGCCGCACTGCGTGACGCCGGGCAGCCGTTCGAGCAGGCCGCCGCGATGGCCAAGCTCAAGGCGAGCAGAACCGCGGTCGATGCGGCGAGGGAAGCGGTCCAGATCCACGGTGGCTACGGCTATATGCTGGACTCCGACGTGGCCCGCTTTTATTGCGACGCAAAGATCTTGGAGATCGGCGAGGGGACCAGCGAGATTCAGCAGCTGGTGATCGCGCGCGGGCTCGAGTGAGTCCTGGCGGTTTCCGGTGATACCTTTTCCGTCTACTCGGGAATTGGAAATAAGGAGAAGCGTGCCACAGCAGCGGGGACAACGCTGGCACGACCGGCGCACCGGGATCGTCGATGCTGCGGCGAAACTGTTCGCCGAACGCGGCTACGACGCGACCGGCACCGCTGAACTCTGCCAGGCCGTCGGACTGGGCAAGGGCTCGCTTTACTACTACGTCGAATCCAAGGAGAACCTGCTCTACCTCATCCACGAACGGGTGATGAATCAGGTGCTCGGCCTGGCCACCCGGATCGCGGAGCTCGACGAACCAGCGGCCGAACGACTGCGCCAGCTTGGCCAGCAGCAGATCTGGGTTATCGCTACCTACCCCGACCATGTCTGGGTGTTCCTGCACGAGCACAAGGCGCTCACCGGTGAGCGTGCCCGGCTGTTCACCGACAGCCGGCGGCGTTACGAGCAGCAGATCGAGCGCATCCTGTCCGACGGCGTGGCGGCCGGCGAGTTCGCCATCTCGGACGTCAGGGTCGCGGCGCTCGCCTGGCTGGGCATGCACAACTACACCTATCTCTGGTACGAGCCGAGCAAGAAGCTCACCGTCGAGCGGCTTGCCGCTGAGTACTACCGTCTCTTCATCGACGGCATCCGGGCCGCGGGGGACGGCCGGGCTGGCGGCGCGGCGGCGGAGAGCCGGCGCCCGGCACGGAGTGCATCCGGCTGAGGCGCGGTCTGCCCGGCAGTACGCTTCACCTTCAGCACCTCAAAGGGCGTTCGGCAGGCCGGGCAGAAGGCCGCGGAACGGCAGACGGCCGATCCAAACGATGCGGTCCCCGCTGCGTCGCGCGACCCGCAGAAGGGGCAGGCGACCGTGCCGTCGGCGCCGGGCACGGCCAGGCCGGCCCCGGCCAGGGCCCGCCGCCCGGCCTCGCTGACATCCGCCCCAGACCAGCCGCCCTGAAGCCAGACGACGTCGCACTCCGTCACGTTCGGCACGCGGGTGACCGATTGCTTCACCTCCGCCTCGACGAGCCAGAGCGCGGGGCAGGCCAGGAACGTGGGCGCGAGCTGGACAATTGCTGCGCCACCGGACACCGTGACCCTCCGCACCATGCCGAGGTCCACGATGCTGACCGGCATTTCCGGATCCTCGACCTCGGTCAGCGCCTGCATGACCGCTGCCTGCACGTCGTCCGTGGCGGTCACCGCGCTCACCACCGTCCCGGCGCCGTCTGGTAGACGCAGCGCATCTCGCCGAGCATCAGCTCGAGCCGGTCCAGTTCCGGATCCGGATTTCCGTTAGCCAAGCTCAGCCCGAGCTGCCCGCAAGCCGCTTGCGTTGCCGATAGCCAGCCATCACGGGCGAGGTGCAGGGCCTCGGCCGGGAGGCCGAGCGCCGCCTCGACCGCGTCCGGGCGCTCCGGCAAGAACGAGATGGTGGCCAACGGCCACATCCGGTCGAACGCGCGCTGCACCCGATCGCGGGCACCGGCCGACCGCGTCGTGGTCGTGCGCAGCCAGGTACGCCAGAAGTCGAGGTGGTACCGCTCTTCGTGCTCCATCTCGGTCACCAGCGCGGCGAGCTCAGCCACGCACGCGTCAGCGAGCACCGCAGCCCGGGCGGCGCTGGCGGTCTCGTACAGGAACTGGCGGGCCAGGAGCCGTTCCCACTCCGCCGGGTAGGTGCGGGCGAGCGCGCTGGCGCGGAACGCCGCGGGCGGCCGCTCATACGCCGCCCGTTCGACCCCGTCGCTTCCGAACGCCAGGGCGTAGAACTGCTGGGCGTGAGCTATCTCGTCCTGTCCCATCGACGAGAGTGCGATGTTGATCTCCAGTTCCGGTCCCCACCCGGCCACCGACGTCAGAACGTGGCCGGTCAGCAGCTCGTCGTCGGCCAGCCAGGTGAAGGCGTCCCGCGCGGCTTGGCTGACGGTCAGCGAACCGGGCGGGGGCGTGCCAGCCGGGTTCACGTCTGCGCGCCGGATGACGCCCGGAGCCCGCCGGACCGCCGGTAAGCCTTGGCCCGGCCGGCGTCGAACACCTCAGGTTCCCACTGGCTGCGCAGCACCTGAGACCGGTCCGCCACCCAAAGGCTGCAGCATACTTCCCGCCGCGCGAAGTGTTCCTTGGCCGCCACCATGGCCGCCTCGGCGTCAGGTGCCTCCACCTCGCCGACGTGCACGTGCGCGTCGCCGGGCGCCTTCTGGCGGAAGACCTCGTAAATGCGCAGGTAGCCCACTAGTCCTCCCCGAGCAGCCAGGCGTTGACATCGCGGGCGTGGCGCAGGTCGTGCTGCAACTGCGCCCCGACCGGGCTGCCGCCTCGCAGCAGGGACGAGAATTCCTGCCAGTCGGGCTCGGTGTAGGACCACGTCCCGTTTTCCGGGTCGCGGGAGAGATTGCCGTCGGGGATCTCCAGCCCCATGGCGTGAATCTGCGGCACGAACTTGGTCAGCCACGATTGGCGCAGCGCTTCGTTATGCGCGAGTTTCAGGCCAAAGGCCATGAGCCTCGGGCCATGCTTGGAGTTCTCGTCCCTGGGGCCGAACATGGCCAGGGTGCGCAGCCACCAGCGCTCGACACCCCGTTGCACGGCTGCACGCTGCCGGGAGTTGCCCGCCATCATCTGCCCGATCAGGAACCGGCCGCAGTGATGGTGAAATCCCTCCTCTTTAAGGATCTTGCGCATGGCCCGCGCATAGGGGCCGTAGCTGCTGCGCAGCAGCGTCGCCTGCCGCTCTATCTCGGCCCCGTCGATCAGCCAGGCCACGATCGCCGGATCGACCCACTCGTCCCACGGGTAGTGGAAGATATTCATGAAGCGGGGCGGGCCATCGAGGATCTGCTCGGCGTACTCGGCGCGGGACTTGCCGGTGAGGTCCTGGCAGACGCGCATGAGCATCAGGCCGTGGCCCACCTCGTCCTGCGACTTCGCGGCGAACACGAGCTTCGCCTGGAGAGACGGAGCCCGCGGTACCCAGCGGAACTCGTGTACCGGCCCTACGATCTCGCTCATCATGTGAAACTCGATCATCCGGGTGGCCGCGGCACGGTAGTCATCGGAGAGGTCCTGCCAGGGCTCAACCTGTTGGATCGGCTTTTCCGCTAGCTGCGTTGCTCCTGCCACTCTGAAGCCTCCCGACCGAACGGTTGGTCCAAGTATGCCTGCGGCGCACTCTGCGGTCAACGCGCGCGCCTGGCCTTGGTCAGCGGACGGCCGCGCTCCCGGTATCGACAAGGATTTTGAGCTGGTCGCCGGCGCCCCCGGCCAGCTTGCCGAAGGCCGCGCTCACCACGTCCTCGAGCGGGACGACCGATGTGATCAGCGGCCTGAGATCGATTCGCTTGCTCGCGACTAGTTCAACCACCCTGGACAGGTCCCAGTTGTAGCCGAGCGAGCCCACGATGGTCCGCTCGTACGCGGTCACCGAAACTGGCCGCAGGCTGGCCGTCCCGCGCGCGACGCTGAGCAGGACCACGGTGCCGCCGCGGCGGGGGGCCTCCACAGCCTCGGTGATCACGCTCGGCACCCCCGTGCACTCGAACACGACGTCCGGCCCGACCCGGCTGCACCGAAGGAAGACCTCGCGGCGGACCTCGCAGGCAGTCGGGTCGAACGCCTCGGCCGCGCCGATAGCCATGATCCGTTCGCGGCGCGCGGCGACGGGGTCGCTGACGAAGACTTCCGCGGCGCCCGCCGAGAGGGCGGTGAGTGTCACCGCCGCGCCGATCGGCCCGGCCCCGTAGACCAGCACCCGGTCGCCGGGTCCGACGGCCCCCCGGCGGACGGCATGCAGCGCCACCGCGACGGGCTCGGCCAGCGCGCCCACCATGTCGTCGACCGTGTCCGGCAGCGGGATGAGGCCTTCGGCCGGCACGGTGACCAGAGGTGCGAGCGCGCCGTCGGAAGCCAGGCCGACCGACCCGCCGAGCCGGCAAATGTGGTAGTCCCCGCGTCGGCACCAGTAGCAGGCCCCGCAGCGCCAGCACGGGTCCACGGTGACCCGCCGCCCGGCCAGTTCGGCAGGGCCGCCAGGGCCTACAGCCACGACCGTGCCGGTGAACTCGTGCCCGAGCACGACCGGCGGTGCATGGCCGGTGAGCGGATGCGCGGACGGCCGGATGAGCACCGGCCCCTCGATGAATTCGTGCAGGTCGGTACCGCAAATACCACAAAAGTGGGTGGCCACGACGGCCTGCCCAGGGCCTGGCCCGCCGGGTTCCGGAACGTCCTCCACCCGCAGATCGCCTGCCGCGTGCCACACCGCCGCTCGCATCAGTGCCGCTCCTATCTCCCGGCGGCCGGCCCGGGAATTGTCAGCAACCAATCGAACGGTCGGTACAATACCAGGGTGGAACGGGTGGATCGGGCTGCGATCGCGGTCACCGGGGCAGGACAGCCGGCCGCTTCGGCCGTCCGGCCCGCTAGGGAACTGCTCGAGATGTACCGGCGGATGGTGCTTGTCCGCGGGTTCGAGGAGCGGGCCGCCGAGCTCTACCGCGCGGGCGAGATCCCCGGCTTCCTGCACCTGTCGATTGGCCAGGAGGGCTCGGCGGTGGGTGCCTGTTGGCCGCTCGGCTCGGCGGACGTCATCACGTCGACGCATCGCGGGCACGGCCACTGCATCGCCAAGGGCATGGCGGTGGCGCCCATGCTCGCCGAGCTGATGGGCAAGGCGACCGGGACGAACCGGGGCATGGGTGGGTCGATGCACATTGCGGACCCTGGCCTCGGGGTGTTCGGCGCCAACGGCATCGTCGGAGCCGGCCTGCCGATCGCGGTCGGCGCGGGGGCCGCGATCCGGCTCCGGAAGGGCAGCGAGGTCGTCGTGGCCTTCTTTGGTGACGGCGCCGCGGCCCAGGGAGCCTTCCATGAGGCCGTCAACCTCGCCGCGCTGTGGCGGCTGCCCGTGCTCTTTCTCTGCGAGAACAACGGCTATGCCGAGTTCTCCCGCACCGGCGATCAGCACCCAGTTTCGCTTGACCAGCGGGCCGCGGGTTACGGACTCGGCTTCGAGCGCGTGAGTGGGAGCGACGTGGTCGCGGTGGCCGACAGCGTGGCGTCAGCCTGCGAGGCACTCCGGCAGGGCCAGGGCCCGCGCGTCGTCGAGGCGATGACCTATCGTCGGCGCGGGCACTACGAAGGCGACCCGCAGCGATACCGGGACGACGCCGGTTCCTGGTCCGAGTACGACCCCATCCTCCGGCTCGAGGCCCGCCTGGCCGCCTCGGGGGTCGTGCCCGAGGTGCTCGCGGACATCCAGTCCTCCGTGGGACGGTCACTGGACACGGCGGTGCGGGAGGCTCGCGCAGCCCCGGAGGCCGACTGGGAGCTCGCGTCCACGCTGGTGCTGCCGGCCCAGGCGGACCCGCCACCGGCGGACCCGCCAGCGGCGGAGCCGGCAGGCACGGACGGCGCTGGGGGCGGGGAAGACACCTTCCGGATGATGGACGCCGTGCGCGAGGCGCTTGCCAGCGAATTGAGCAGCGATGAACGGGTGTTCGTCGCCGGCGTCGACGTCGGCGCTGGGGGGAACGTGTTCGGGATCACACGCGGGCTGCACGCCCGGTGGCCGGACCGAGTACTTGACACCCCCATCTGCGAGACCGCCATCGTCGGGCTGGCCGTGGGAGCGGCCATGTCCGGCCTCCGACCGGTGGTCGAGCTCATGTACCTGGATTTCCTCGGCGTCTGCCTCGACCAGATCCTCAACCAGGCCGCGAAGCTGCACTTCATGACAGGCGGCCGGGCTTCGCTGGGGCTGACCATCCGCACGCAGTTCGGCGCCGGCCGATCCTCGGGCAGCCAGCACTCGCAGAGCCTGGAGGCGCTGCTCGCACACATCCCGGGGCTGAAAGTCATCATGCCTCGCACTCCCGCGGACGCCTACGGGCTGCTTCGTGCAGCGATCCAGGACCCCGCCCCAGTGGTCTTCATCGAGAACCGCCTGCTGTACGGGATGAAGCAGCCACGGCCGGCCGAGGGCCACGTGCTGCCCATCGGCCGGGCCCGGATCGTTCGCCCGGGCACCGACGTAACGGTCGTGTCGTGGTCCCGGATGTGCAACGAGGCCCTGGCCGCTGCCGAGGAGATCGCGGAGGAAGGGATCTCGGCCGAGGTCATCGACCTACGGACCATTACGCCCCTGGACCGCGACACGATTCTGGCGTCCGTGCGGCGCACCAGCAGGCTCGTCATCGCGCAGGAGGCCGTCACCGAGTTCGGCGTTGGGGCGGAGATCGCGGCGACCGTGGCGGACCAGGGCATCTGGGCTCTTGACGCGCCGGTCGTCCGGGTGGGGGCCCGGACGAGCCCGGCTCCGTACGCGCCGGCCGCCGAGCGGTCCTGGCTGCCCGGCGTTGCAGAGATCGCCGAGGCAATCCGGGCGGTTGCCCGCGCCTGAAAGGCTCAGCCGTGCGAGAGTCTCGTGGCCGCGTCCAGCCTGATCACTTCGCCATTCAGCATGGGATTCTCGTGAACCGCCCGGACCAGCGCGGCGAAATCGGCCGGTGTGCCCAGCCGCTTGGGAAAGACGTGAATGCCGATCAGGCGGTTCCTCAGCTTCTCGTCGGCCGCTGCGAGCATCCCGGTGTCGAAGATGCCCGGGCAGATGCACGCCACGCGGATGCCGTAGGAGGCCAGGTCGCGCGCGAGTGGCAGGGTCATGCCGATGACACCGGCCTTGGAGCCGGCGTAGGCGGCCTGCCCGGCCTGGCCTTCGTAGCCCGCGATGGACGCCACGTTGACGATGACCCCGCGGCAGCCGTCAGCGTCCGGGTCATTGCCGCTCATCACGCGAGCGCTGTTGCGCACGACATCGAACAGCCCGACCAGATTGATGTTCACGACCTTGGTGTAGGTCTCCAGCGGGAACATGGTCCCGTCCCGGGCGAGCACCCGGGCGGCGTCCGCCACTCCCGCGCAGTTGGCGGTCAGGTCAAGGCGGCCGAACCGTGCCGCCACGTCGTCGACCGCGGCCCGCACCTGCTCCGGGACCGTGACGTCCGTGGGGATAAACGCCGCCGAACTGCCGAGCTCGGCGGCTATCTCCGCGCCCCGGCTCGACGGGAGGTCGGCGATCCCGACCTTGCCGCCTGCGGCCACGAGTGCGCGAGCGGTACCTTCGCCGAGCCCGGACGCTCCTCCGGTGATCAATGCCACAGCGTCTGTGAACCGCACGTCTTCCTCCTCACACCCACGACCCCCGCACGTCCTGGTGATCGGCCAGTGTATACCGACCGGTCGGTCGTAACCAGGAGGCCTCCGCCTGGAGCTCTGCAGGGACAGGCATGACGGCCCAGGAATCACAGCCCAGGCGCGCGATCGTGTGATGGCCTCGTAGTTCGCGGGCTTGACGGCGGCCGCGGGCTATTCTGGCGTGTTCCTCACCCCGCGCTCTCGGGCGAGCCGTTGGGCCGGCCGCCTTGACCGCGCTCCCGGGCGGCGGCGCGCAGCACGTGTTTCTGGATCTTGCCGGTGGAGGTCTTGGGAAGCGTCTCGAAATACACCCGGTCCGGCGCCTTGAAGTGCGCGAGCCGGTCGCGGACGAAGTCGATCAGCTCCCGCTCGGTGACCGGGCCGCCGTCGGTGGTGACGAAGGCGACCGGCCGCTCGCCCCAGCGCTGGTCGGGCACGGCCACCACGGCGGCCTCGACCACCTCGGGGTGAGCCGAGAGAACCTTTTCCACCTCCACCGAGGCGATGTTCTCCCCGCCGCTGATGATCACGTCCTTGCTCCGGTCGGTCAGCTCGATGTAGCCGTCGGGGTGCACGACGGCCAGGTCACCGGTGTGGAACCAGCCGCCGCGGAACGCCTCCTGGCTGCCCGCCTCGTCGTCCAGGTAGCCGGCGGTCACCGTGTTGGACCGGACCAGGATCTCGCCGACGGTCTTGCCGTCCGCAGGCACCGGCACCAGCTGCTCGTCGGCCACCTGAACGTCGGCGACCGAGACGGAGGGAACGCCTTGCCGGCTCAGCAGCCCGGCCAGCTCGGCCGCGGGCAGTTCCTCCCAGCCCTGCTGGTACTCGCAGATCAGCGACGGCCCGTAGGTCTCGGTCAGCCCGTACAGGTGGGTCACGTGCATGCCCATCTGCCGGACTGCCGCGATGGTCTCCTTCGTAGGCGGGGCGCCCCCGACGGCGGCCCGGATCTGCCGCTCGGCGACGAAACCGCGGCGGCCGCCCGCCCGGGCCAGGTCGCTCAGCACCACCGGAGCCCCGCACAGGTGCGTGACCGGGTACCGGCTGGCCAGGTCCAGCGCGCGTTCCGCGTCGAACGATGGCAGGCACACGCTGGTGGCGCCGACGGTGACCGTGCCCCAGGTGAGCGACCAGCCGTTGCAGTGGAACATGGGCAGGGTCCACAGGTGCCAGCTCGTGGACGACAATCCGAACTCCAGCGCCACGCTGAGCGCGTTCAGGTAGGCGCCGCGGTGGGTGTAGACGACGCCCTTCGGCCTGCCGGTGGTGCCGCTGGTGTAGTTGACTGCGATCACGGCGTCCTCGTCGGCGGGCGGCTCCAGCCCGCGTGAGTCCGAGGTGGCCAGCCATTCCCGGTACCTCCACGCGCCGGGCAGGCTCGCGTCCGCGGCTGCCACCCGAGCCGGATCGCCGCCCGCTGGCAGCAATACCACCTGCTCGACCGGCAGCTGATCGGCCGACGTGATCGCGAGCGCGGGCAGCAAGACCGCAGAGAGCAGCAGGATGCGGGCTCGCGAGTGGCGCAGGATGTCCTGGTACTCGGCGGCGGAGAGCCGTGAGTTCAGGGCGACGAGCGCGGCTCCGGACCCGGGCACGCCGAAGTGCGCCGCCAGCAGCCATTGGGTATTCAGGTCCAGGATCGCCACCCGGTCGCCCGGGCGTATGCCGTGGGCCCGCAGGGCACCCGCCATCGCATCGCAGTTGCGGCCCAGGGTCTCGTAGCTGATCGCGGCGCCGTCCCCGTCCACCACGGCGGTCTTGCCCGGGAAAGCCCGGCGGCCGCGGGCGAGGAAGGACAGCGGGCTCAGCGGGACGTGATTGGCGAGGGTCATCCGCGGTGTATCCAATCGAGGGGTGAAAACAGGATAACTAATAGGTTGTCCAGACAGCCCAGTCTGGAACGGATCGCCCCCAGCTTCATGCTGCTCGGTACACTAAATCGGTGCCCGATAGCGTAAGAAACAGATCCGGCGCGGTGACGTTCCCCGCGCACGTGAGCGGGCCGAATGCCGGCGGAAAGCTCGCTGGGTCTGTTGCCCGCCGGCTCCAGATGATGATTGCCGCCAGGGGCTTTCCGGTGGGTGAGGTCATCGGCACGGAGCCGGGACTCATGTCGGAGCTTGGTGTCAGCCGAGCGGTCTTCCGTGAGGCCGTTCGGCTGCTCGAGCAAGACGACGTGGCACGGATGCGCCGGGGGCCAGGTGGCGGCCTGGTTGTCACTGCTCCGCGCGCGTCTTCTGTGGCGCGAGCCGCCGCTCTCCACCTTCAGTTCCTCGGCGCTGGCGCGGACGACATCTTCGAGGCGCGGACCGCGCTGGAACTGCAGACCGCGGACCTGGCGGCCCAGCGCATCGACGAGAGGGGCATCGGCATGCTCCGCGCCGCGCTCGCGGAAGAGGCCGAGCCGCAGGATGAAGGCGGTCAGCTGGGCTCGAGCCACCTCCACCTGGTCATCGCAGAGCTGACAGGCAATCCAGCGTTGCGCCTGTTCGTGGACGTTATGGCGCGGCTGGCACCGGGGGTTCCGCCGACCGATCCGGCCGCGGGGCCTGCGCGTCGGGCGGATATCCGGAACGCCCACGAGCGGATCGCTGACGCCATCGTCGCCGGCGACAGTTCCCTGGCTCGACACCGGATGCTCCGACACCTCCAAGGCATCGGGTCTTACCTGCACGAGATCGAGCGTCGCCCCGCACCGGCCACCTGATCAACAGGGGTACCGAGCCGATCGGGAACGGTATGGGCGAGCGGCGGGCCGACGTCCCCATGACCTGGCCCGCTGAGCGGGCGCTGCGATCGCGCAGCGTACCACGGGGGTTCAGGGTTGACCCGGATGCCTGCCGCCGTGGATCTCCGGGTCGAACCCGGGCTGATCCCGATGTGCCGGGACGGTCCCAGGCGGCAGCCTGGAGATGTCGGCAGAACCACTGCCACATCGAATGGAGACCGATCACCATGTTCGCGTTCATCGCCCTCGCCGTCATCGCCGTCGTCGCCCTGATCGTCGTCAGCGCCGTCGTGCACGCCCTGTTCTCCCCGTGGCTGCTGCTCGTGGCGCTGGGCGTTCTGGCCTTCATCAAGTTCCGCCCGCGCCGCTCGCACCAGTAACCTGGCCGCACGCCCGCGGATGGGAGCTTGATGGCCCGGCACCGCTTTCACGGAGATCCGGCGCGCTTCGAGGTGGTCGCGCGTTTCATCGCCGACCGCTTTCCGGACGCGCGGTACGTCGCTGACGTGGCCGGCGGCCAGGGAATGCTGACCCGGATACTCCGTAAGCGGTTTGGGTTCGAGGCGGAGGTCATAGACCCGCGCGGCTGGGCGCTGAAGGGGTTCCGGCCAGGACAGAGCTTTACACGTCCCAGATGGCGGGCTATTACGACCTTGTCGTCGGCCTGCACCCCGACCAGGCTCTCCGCAGCGTCGTGGAATCCGCGGGAAAGGTGGCCGTGCTGGTCGTGCCGTGCTGCAATTTCTGGGCACGCGATAGCCGGCTCGGGCGTGACGAGCTAATCAAAGAGATCAGCGAGTTCCACGATTCCCTCGGCGGTATATCCGAACGGGTGACCCTCGAATTCAGTGGCCCGGCGAATCAGGGGCTGATCCTCAGGCCGGGTGCACCTGACATGCCGCGTTATAGTGCTTCAAAGTCAGCTTTCCCTGCGAATACGCCCATGAGCACGTGCAGTCGTTAGGCACGCGGTCGGACGTTATGACCTCGGCAGGTGTGCCGCTGCGCCGCTCGGCGCGACCCGGCTGGTAGGGGAGGGGGCTCCCGAGCAGGGCAAGGACGGGCCCCTCTGTCTTGGCTTCCTGGACGGCACCGTCGGCCAGCGCCAGCCACTCCCGTGGCCTGCCGGATGAGGCGTCGGCTGGTGCCGGCCGCTTGAACCGGACCCGGGCTCCGGGGATTTTGTCACTCGCCCGGCTCTCCATGTCTTTCAGGATATCCGCCGCCGGCTAATGATCACTACGATGAGCAAGAAGGCAGACCGGAAGGACGTCACCATGGCTGCTCGACCCGAAGTAGTGGCGCTGCTCACCGACTTTGAGGTAAGAGGCGGCGGCGCTGACCAGCGATTCGTGCACCGCGACGGCACGCCCTTTACTGCCGAGGAAACCGAGCTGATCGGCAGCACCACCGACGAAGACATGCGTGCAGCCGCCAGCCAGCTGGCCGGCGTGCCACAACGCCTCATCGAGATGATCACGCCCTATCTCCCCGCGGGCGCCGAGGATGACGAAGACCGCGAGCCGCCGGCCGGCTGACTGCGGTTAGGCCGTGTCCCGCAGATCGCCGGACGGGCCTGGTTACGGACCGGGCGGCCACGCCGCGCGGGTGACGGGGGTAAATGCGGCGCGCCGAAAAGCGGTGTTCCTCGAGCCAGAACCCGCAGCCCCGGCCGAAACCCGCGACACCGACGAACCAAAAACGGCGAAACCAGGCATTTTGGGGTGCCCCGAGCAGAGCGGCCGGCCTCGCCGGGTAGTGTCGCCGGCCCGCCGCTGTCGTCCTGGTAGTGTCGCCGGCTCGTTGACACTAGTGCAGGTCCTGGGCGGCCACCCCGGCGAGGCAGCGCCCGCGCAGGCGAGCGACGCTACTGGAGCCCGGAACGGACGGACGTGATGCGCTGGGTGTTGAAGCCCAGCCAGTGCATCCGGCCCAGGTACCGTGCGTGCTCGACCTTGAGGCAGCGGTCCATGATCACGGTCAGCCCGCCGTCCTCGGCGATGCGCGCGCCCTCTTCGTTGATCACGCCGAACTGGCACCACAGCGCGCCCGCCTTGATCGCCACGGCGTCGCGCGCGATCCCCGGCAGTGCATCGGGCGCGCGGAAGACGTCGACGATGTCCACCGGCTCGGGCACGTCCAGGAGGCTCGGGTAGCACTTCTGCCCGAGGATCTCCGTCTTGCGGGGGTTCACCGGGATCACCTGGTAGCCGTGCCGCCTGAGGTAGTAGCCAACGAAGTAGCTGGCCCGCAGCTCGTTGTCGGACAGGCCCACGATCGCGATCGTCTTGGCCGTGTGCAGGACGCGCTGGATCGTCAGCGGGTCCTGGTACCGCGAGAGATCGGTCACGCTCTGTGTCTCGCTCATGCCGTCGCCACGTTCTTGTGCGCGGTGGCCGCGACGAGCGCGAAGCCCTGCTCCAGATCCCAGATCAGGTCGTCGACGGATTCGGTGCCGACCGAGAGGCGCACCGTCCCCGGCCCGACCCCGGCCGCCTGCAGTTCCTCGTCGCTCAGCTGGCGGTGCGTCGTGCTCGCCGGGTGGATGACGAGGCTCTTCGCGTCGCCGACGTTCGCGAGGTGCGACCAGAGCGTCAGGCCCCGGATGAGGTCCTGCCCGCCGTCCCGGCCGCCGGCGCAGTCGAACGAGAACACCGCGCCCGCGCCGCGGGGCAGGTACTTGTCCACCAGCGGCCGGTACTTGCTCGACGGCAGGCCGGCGTAGGTCACGTTCGACGCCAGCTCGTGGGACTCGAGGAACTCCGCGACCGCCATCGCGTTGTCGACGTGGCGCTCCATCCGCAGCGAGAGCGTCTCGAGCCCCTGCAGGAACAGGAACGCGCTGAACGGCGACAGCGCCCCGCCGAGATCACGCAGGGTCTCGGCACGGAGCTTCATCAGGTAGCCGTACGTCCCGAACGTCTCGTGGAACTGCAGGCCGTGGTAGGCGGGGGAGGGGTCGGCGACCACCGGGAACCGCCCGTTGGACCAGTTGAACGTGCCGGCCTCGGTGACGACGCCGCCAATGCTCGTGCCGTGGCCGCCGATGAACTTGGTCGCCGAGTGGATCACGATGTCGGCGCCCCAGTCGATCGGGCGGCACAGGTACGGCGTAGCGAACGTGTTGTCCACGATCAGCGGGAAGTCGTGAGAGTGCGCGATCGACGCCACGGTCTCGAGGTCCAGCACGTTGCCGGCGGGGTTGCCGATCGTCTCGGCGAAGAACGCCTTGGTGTTCGGGCGGACCGCGCCCCGCCAGGCGTCCGGGTCATCGGGGTTGACCCACGTCAGCTCCACGTTCATCTTGCGCAGCACGTGCTTGAACTGGTTCACGCTCCCGCCGTAGAGCGCCGAGGAGGAGACGACGTGGTCGCCCGGCTGCAGCAGCGTGAACAGCGCGGCCACCTGCGCCGCGAGCCCGCTGGCGAACGCCACAGCGCCGCAGCCGCCCTCGAGGTTCGCGACCCGTTCCTCGAACACGGCCACGGTCGGGTTCATGATGCGCGAATAGGTGTTCCCGTACTCCTGGAGGTTGAAGTACGCCGCCGCCGATTCGGGGTCCTCGAAGACGTAGCTGGTCGTCTGGAAGATCGGCACGGCGCGCGCTCCCGTGTTCGGGTCGGGCCGCTGCCCGGCGTGCAACTGCCGCGTCTCGAACCCGAACGCGCGGGGTTCCTCGGCCCGGGAGCCGTTCTCGGTCACGTTTGGCTTCCTTCCTTCGTCCCGCCCATCCCGTCCCCTGTCACTGGCCATTGGCCAGGTTATGCAGGCCAAGGAACCGGCGGATAATCGGCGTCTGCCTTGCCTCCTCGAGCAGGAAGCAGTCGTGGCCGTAGGGCGCCTCGATCACGTGGCACTCGGCCTGCTTGCCGAGAGCGTGCAGCGCGCCGGCGATCTCGCGCGACGCGGATGGCGGGTACAGCCAGTCGGAACTGAACGCGATCAGCAGCGTCCGCGCGGAAACGCTTTCGAGCGCCCGCTCGAGCGATCCGCCGCCGTACTGCCGCGCGAGGTCGAAATACGTCAGCGCGCGCGACGTGTACAGGTAGGTGTTGGCGTCGAAGCGCTTGACGAACGAGTCGGCCTGGTGGCGAAGGTAGCTCTCGACCTGAAACTCCGGCTCGGTGGCCGTGTAGCGGATGTCGTCGGCGAACTGCAGCCGCCGGCCGAACTTGTCGGTCAGCGCCTGGCCGGACAGGTACGTGACGTGGCCGACCATCCGCGCCACGCCCATGCCCGCGTCGGGCGTGTGGCCCGTGCCGTAGTAGCGGCCACCCTGCCAGGCCGCGTCGCGGAGGATCGCCTCACGGGCGATCGCGTTCCAGGCCACGCCCTGCGGCTGGAGGGCGTGGGTGCTGGCGATGGGCACGATCGCGTCGACCTGATCGGGAAACAGGATCGCCCACTCGAACGCCTGCATGCCGCCGAGCGAGCCCCCGGCCACCGCCGCGAGGCGCTCGATCCCGAGCTGGCCGAGGAACGCACGCTCGGTGCGCACCATGTCCGCGACCGTGATCACCGGAAAGTCCGGCCCGTACGGCTCGCCCGTCGCCGGGTCGGTCGATGACGGGCCCGTCGTACCGCGGCAGCCGCCGAGCAGGTTCGTGGAGACGACGAAGAAACGGTCGGTGTCGAACGCCTTGCCCGGGCCGATCATCCCGTCCCACCAGCCGAGCCCCTTGCCGACGGTGCCGTCCCGGTCTTCGGCCGCGAACCCGTCGCGGGTGCTCTCATCCGGCGGCGTCTTCGCGAACCCCGCCGCGTGGGCGTCGCCGCTGAGCGCGTGGCACACCAGGATGACGTTGTCGCGGTCCGGCGCGAGGGCACCGTAGCTCTCATAGGCGACGCGGATAGGGTGTAGTTCTCGCCCGCAGTCGAGCAGGACCGGCTCCGGCAGGTCAAGGTACTGCGTTTCGACTGTGCCGACCGAGCCGGCCGTGAGCGTCGAGGCTGGCTCCGCCATAGGGGCTATCGTAGCTTGCCCTGGTCAAGGTATTGTCAAGCATCTTGGTGGGGATTCGGGGATAAGAGCGAAGGGACATCAATCGTCATGACTACCGTCACCAACGGCGTGAACGTGCAGGCGCTGCTCGACGCGCGCGAAGTACTCAAGGGAGCGCCCGAGGCAGCCCAGTTCACCTGGCGGGCGTCCGCCAAGTGGTCGAGCGGCGTGCACAGCCAGATCAAGGTGCAGAGCTTCTTCGGCCTCGGGCAGGAGCAGAACCACAAGGAAGAGTGGACGTTCGAGGCCGACCACCCAGAGGTCTTCGCGGCCGAGGACAACGGCATCACGCCGATCGAGTACCTGCTCGTCGGCCTGGCGAGCTGCCTGACCGGCGGCATTGCGTCCGTCGCCGAGAACCGCGGCATCCAGCTGCGCTCGGTCGAGTCCACGGTCGAGGGCGGCCACGACATCCGCGGCATCCTCGGCGCCGACAGCGACGTCCGCAACGGATACAACGACATCAAGGTGACGTTCAACATCGACGCTGACGCGTCGCGGGAAGAGATCGAGGCGCTGGTGGCCCAGTCGCAGAAGCGGTCGGCAGTGTTCGACGCCCTGACAAACCCGACGAACGTCACCGTCGAAGTCGCCTGAAGCCGCCGCGGCGGGCACTCCCGAAAGCACTGAGGTCCAGAAAGCACTGAGGTCCAGCCATCGAGCGCTTCACCACGGTCGTCATCGGCGCGGGGCACGCGGGCCTCGCGGCCAGTCACTTCCTCGGCGACCGGTCCATCGATCACGTCGTGCTCGAGCGCGGCGAAGTAGCGAACTCCTGGCGCCGCGAACGCTGGGATTCGCTGCGGCTGCTCACACCCAACTGGCAGAGCCGCCTGCCCGGCCTCCGCTACGAGGGCCTGGAACCAGATGCCTACATGACCATGACCGAAGTGACCGAGTTCATCGAGCGCTTCGCCAAGGTCTCGGGTGCCCCCGTTCGGACCGGCCTGAACGTTACGTCCGTGCGCCGGTCCGGCGACGGATACCGCCTGACGACGAGCGGTGGCGAGATCGCCGCGCGGACCGTGGTCATCGCGAGCGGCGCGTGCAATCAGCCTGCGGTCCCCGCGCTGCGCGACGCCGTGCCGCCGTCGGTCGAGCAGCTGACCACGTTCGGTTACCGCAACCCCGCTCAGCTCCCCGACGGCGGGGTGCTCGTCGTGGGGGCGTCGGCGACCGGCGTGCAGCTGGCCGCCGAGCTGAGGCAGTCGGGCAGGCCGGTGACCCTCTCGGTGGGCGAGCACGTGCGGCTGCCGCGCACGTACCGCGGGCGCGACGTGCTGTGGTGGATGGCCGAGTCGGGCGTGTGGGACCAGCGGTACGACGAGCTCGAGGACCTCACCCGGGCCCGCCGGCTGCCCTCACCGCAGCTCGTCGGGACCCCCGAGCGCGCGACGCTCGACCTGAACGTGCTCACCTCGATGGGCGTGGAACTGGTGGGCCGCTGGGCGGCGGTGCGGGACGGCCGCGCGCTGCTGTCCGGCGGCCTGCGCAACATGTTCTCGCTCGCGGACCTCAAGATGGTGCGCCTGCTCGACGCGTTCGACGAGTGGGCCCGGGAGGCCGGGCGTGACGCCGAGGTCGGCCCTCCCGAGCGCTTCGAGCGCACCCGTGCGCCCGAATCCACGCCGCTGCAGCTGGACCTCGGCAGCGGCGAGATCCGCTCGATCGTGTGGGCAACCGGGTTCCGGCCCGACTACAGCTGGCTCGACGTGCCCGTGGTCGACACGAAGGGCCACCTGCGCCACGAGGGCGGGGTCGTCGACAGCCCGGGACTCTACGCGCTCGGCCTGCCCGTGCTGCGGCGCCGCAAGTCCACGTTCATCTACGGCATCGAGGACGACGCCCGCGAGGTAACCAACCACCTCGCCACGTACCTGGCCGCCGCCCGCTGATCGAAGCGCCACCGAACGCCGTCAGCGATGAGGCACCACACACCTCCGTCCTGCAGCACCTCAGGGAGACGACAGCAGGAAACCGGGGCGCGGGATTTCGCGTTGTCGGGTCTGGGGCCGATGAGTCTGGCGCTGCCCTGGCGTCAGTATTCGTGATGACCGCCATCGACGTACTGACCACGAATGAGGGCGATCGAATGAAGACACCACCCGTTGTATCGCCGGAGGACTGGCGCGCGGCGCGTGAGCAGCTCCTTGTCAAGGAAAAGGGACTGACCCGCGCCCGCGACGCGCTGGCGGCCGAACGCCGGCGGATGCCCTGGGTCGCGGTTGACAAGGAGTACTGGTTCGAGGGGCCGTCCGGCCGGGTGAGCCTCGCCGGCCTGTTCGAGGGGCGTCGCCAGCTGATCGTCTACCGCGCTTTCTACGGATCCGAGGTGACGACGTATGCCGAGGGTGGCTCGTATCCGGAGCGGGCCTGCGTGGGCTGCTCTTTCGGGGCGGACCAGGTGGCGCACCCTGGGCACCTGCACGCGCGGAACACCTCGCTCGCCTTCGCTTCCCGCGCGCCCCAGGCCGAGATCGAGCGCCTGAAGGAGCGCCACGGGTGGAATCACATTCCCTGGTACACGATCACCGACGACTTCGACAAGGACTTCGACGTCGATGAGTGGCACGGCACCAACGCGTTCATCCGTGAGGGCGGCCGGATTTTCCGGACCTACTTCATTAGTGATCGCGGCGACGAGCAGATGGGCAACACCTGGAACTACCTCGACATCACCGCTCTGGGCCGTCAGGAGACGTGGGAGGACTCGCCGGACGGCTACCCGCAAACTCCGCCGTACCAGTGGTGGAACTACCACGATGTGCACGACACGGCGAAGTGATCGCGCACCTTCGGGAGCCTGTTCGAATCAGTAACCACGGCAGCGCGGCAGAAGAGTACGTCCGAAGCGGATTATCCCCGTAGCCGTCTGACCTCGGTGATGAGCCGCATGATGTCTGCCGGCCTCGAGGAACGGTGCTTACATGGGCGTCTGCCGCAGGCCACCGTCATGATCTAGGGCAGCCACATCCTCGTCAATGAAGCGGGGTTTCTCATTCCTGGCTGGCGCGCTCTTGGCGGGCCTTGCCTATTTGCTGGCCGATGGTCTCGCCCCATCCTGGCTGGTCCGGGTTGGGCCGTTCCTCGGCGGCCGCTTCCCGCGGCGCAACCTCCGCCTGTGCCTTGGCCGCCGTGTTCTGCTCCTCGAGAAGTTCGGCCGCCGCCTTCTCGCGATTCTTTTTAGCCCTGCGGCGGAAAAGACCCATGGCGTCATTGTAGACGGCCGGTTCGGAGATTCATGGATTTCCTGGTTGAAATAGGTATAGATCACTCGCCTAGCCTGGGGGCGCCAGGACAGCATGGTGATGGCGGGCAAAGGCCGACCCGCTGACTCCCGGCTGGCCAGGCACGGCATTGTTGTGGGATGCAAACCGGTGTCAGCCGCGGCGGACGCGTCTTCGTCGCCGCGGATGTCCACTATCCGCGCTGCGGC
>JASHQP010000437.1 GCA_030039095.1 Streptosporangiaceae bacterium | reverse complement strand
GGGATCAAGCGCGCGATCAGCGTCCGGCTGCTCGCCGACGCCGGACTTCAGGCCGGCGACTGGGTGCTCGTCCACGTCGGCTTCGCGATGGCGAAGATCGACGAACACGAGGCCGCCATGACCCTCGACGCCGTCAAGAAGATGGGCCGGGTCTACACCGACGAGCTGGACGCCTTCAAGACCTCAACAGCAGTGTTATCCCTGGGGGACGACAGACATGAAGTTCGCAGACGAGTTCCGCGACCCGGCCGCCGCGCGCGGGCTGGTGAAGTCCATCACCGAGCTGGCAGGCGACGAGGAGTTCAAGTTCATGGAGGTGTGCGGCGGGCACACCCACACGATCTACCGGCACGGCCTCGAGCACCTGCTGCCGAAGTCGATCGAGCTGGTGCACGGACCCGGCTGCCCGGTGTGCGTGATCCCGATGGGCCGGGTCGACGACGCCATGGCCCTGGCGGCCGAGCCCGACGTGATCATGACTTCGTTCGGCGACATGATGCGGGTACCGGGCAGCAACGGGTCGTTCTTCGACGCCAAGGCCCAGGGCACCGACATCCGGATGGTGTACTCGCCGCTCGACTCGCTGAAGATAGCCAGGAAGAACCCGGACAAGCGAGTGGTGTTCATGGCCATCGGCTTCGAGACCACCGCTCCCTCGACTGCGATGACCGTGCTGCGGGCCGCGGCCGAGGGCCTGGACAACTTCTCGATCTTCTGCAATCACGTCACGATCGTCCCGGCGATCAAGGCGATCCTCGACTCCCCCGACCTGCGCCTGGACGGCTTCCTCGGCCCGGGGCACGTGTCCACGGTGATCGGCTGCCGGCCGTACGAGTTCATCGCGCGCGACTACGGCAAGCCGGTCGTCGTCGCCGGGTTCGAGCCGCTGGACATCCTGCAGTCGATCTACATGCTGATGCTGCAGCTGTCCCGCGGTGAGTCCACGGTGGAGAACCAGTACTCACGGGTGGTTCCGTGGAACGGCAACACGGTGGCGCTGAAGGCCATCGGCCAGACCATGGAACTGCGGCCCTACTTCGAATGGCGCGGCCTCGGCTTCATCTCGCACTCCGCGCTCAAGGTCAGGGAGCAGTACGCCAAGTTCGACGCCGAGCTCCTGTTCTCGGTGCCCGGCGTGCGCGTCGCCGACCCGAAGGCGTGCCAGTGCGGAGAGGTGCTCAAGGGCGTGCTCAAACCCTGGGAGTGCAAGGTCTTCGGGACCGCGTGCACCCCGGAGACGCCGATCGGCACCTGCATGGTGTCGCCCGAGGGCGCGTGCGCGGCCTACTACAACTACGGCCGCCTGACCCGGACCCGTGTCAAGGAGGCGACCCGGTCATGACCGCTGAGCCGCCGAGCGCCGGCTGGGTGGCCGAGGCCCTCCGGGCCGGTGAGGAACTGGACCTCGAGGAACAGGGCCGCGGCGGCCGGCGTGGTTCCCCGCAGCCACTGCCGGGGACGGTCCGCGAGGAACTCGTCCTCGAGCGCATCGACCGGACCCGCCGCAGCCGCCCAAGGGTCAGGGAAGAGCGGATCACCATGTCCCACGGGGCCGGGGGCAAGGCCACCCAGACCCTGATCGAAGCGATCTTCCTGGACGAGTTCCGTAACCCGCAGCTCGAGCCGCTCGAGGACGCCGCGCAGCTGCAGGTGAACGGGACGCGGCTGGCTCTCACGACCGATTCCTACGTCGTGTCGCCGCTGTTCTTCCCCGGCGGGAACATCGGCGACCTGGCCGTCAACGGCACGGTCAACGACCTGGCGGTGTCCGGTGCTACGCCGCTGTTCCTGTCGGCCGGTTTCATCCTGGAAGAAGGCTTCGGCGTCGCGGACCTGAGCCGGATCGTCAGGTCCATGCGCGAGGCCGCCGACGCGGCCGGAGTCCATGTGGTCACCGGCGACACCAAGGTGGTGGAGAAGGGCAAGGCCGACGGCTGCTACATCAACACGGCCGGCGTGGGCGCGGTCGAGCATGGGCTCAGCCTGGGCGTGGCGAACGCGCAGCCGACCGACGTGATCATCGTCTCCGGCCCGATCGGCGACCACGGGGTCACGATCATGCTTGCCCGCGGTGAGCTGGACATCGAGGCGGACCTGACCTCGGACACGGCGCCCCTGAACGGGCTGGTAGCGGGGCTCCTGTCGGCGACGCCGGGAGTCCGCGCGCTGCGGGACGCGACCCGCGGCGGGGTGGCCACGATCCTCAACGAGATCGCCAAGGCCGCCAACGTCGGCGTCCTGGTCAACGAGAGCGACATTCCGGTGCGGCCCGAGGTACGCGGGGCCGCCGAACTGCTCGGCATCGATCCCATGTACGTGGCGTGCGAGGGGCGCCTGGTTGCCGTGGTGCGCCGTGACCAGGCCGACCAGTCCCTCGCCGCGCTGCGGGCCCATCCGCTCGGCGAGCAGGCGGCGGTGATCGGGCAGGTCACCGCCGACCCGCCGGGCGTCGTGCAGCTCAAGACCGCGTTCGGCGGCACCCGGATCGTCGACCTGCTGGTGGGCGACCCGCTGCCCCGGATCTGCTGAGGGCCCGGTACACCGCGGAGCAAAGGAAAGCGAGACGAAGGTGCACGAACTGGCCATCACCGAGAGCGTCGTCGACGCGGTGACCGAGCGTCTACCCGGCGCCCGCGTCACCTGCGTGCGGCTGGAGATCGGCGCGCTGTCCGGCGTCGTGGCCGACTCCGTCCGGTTCTGCTTCGACCTGGTCACCGAAGGCACCAGCCTCGAGGGTGCCCGCCTGGAGATCACCGAGACGGCGGGCCAGTGCCACTGCCGGGTATGCGGCAGCGATTTCGAGCCCGACGGCCCGATCGCGATCTGCCCGTGCGGCAGCATCGAGATCAGCGTCATGGCCGGGGAGGAACTAAAGATCCAGTCGGTGCAGGTGGCCTGAAGATGTGCGCGACGTGCGGATGCTCGGGGACGGCGGTGGTCCGGCTGTTCCCCCTCGACCTGGCCGGGGCGGCCGGGCCGCGCCAGCACGCGCACTATGACGCCGACCACGAGCACGAACCGCACGAGCACGAACCGCACGAGCACGAGATCCACCTGCACGACCACTCCGTCCAGGACGAGCGGACCGTGCAGCTCGAGCAGAAGGTGCTGGCCAAGAACGACCGGCTGGCCGAGCACAACCGCGAGTGGCTGCGGGAGCGCAGCGTGCTCGCGATCAACCTGATGAGCTCGCCCGGCGCCGGGAAGACCACGCTGCTCGAGCGCACCGCACGGGAACTGGTCGGCAAGATGTCGTTCACGGTCATCGAAGGCGACCAGGCGGCCATGCTCGACGCCGAGCGGATCCGCTCGTCCGGGTGTCACGTGGTGCAGATCAACACCGGGGCCGGATGCCACCTGGACGCGGCGATGGTGGCCGAGGGGCTGCGCCTGCTCGACCCGCCGAGCGGGTCGGTGGTCATGATCGAGAACGTCGGCAACCTGGTCTGCCCGGCCCTGTTCGACCTGGGCGAGCAGGCCCGGGTGGTACTTGCGTCGGTCACCGAAGGTGACGACAAGCCGCGCAAGTACCCGCACATGTTCCGCCGGGCCGACTTGGTCCTGGTCAGCAAGACGGACCTGCTGCCGTACGTGGACTTCGACAGCAAGCGGCACGCCGCCGACGTCAGGAAGATCGCCCCCGAGGCGCTGATGCTGCAGGTGTCGGCCGCGACCGGGGCCGGCATGAACGAGTGGTACGCCTGGCTGCGGCGGCGCACCCCGGTGCCGCACGAGTAAGCGCACGCCACCGCCCTGCGCCCGGGCGCGCTCAGCCGCGGTAGCGCGCTGCGGCGACGACCGCCTGGCCGAGGCTGATCCCGCCGTCGTTGCACGGGACCCGCGAGTGCACCATGACGCCGAAGCCGCGGCGCTCCAGCCGGGCGATGACCGCCCGCACCAGGAGCAGGTTCTGGAACACCCCGCCGGACAGCGCGACCGTGCTCAGGCCGCTGCGCTCGCGCAGCAGCAGGCAGCAGTCGCAGATCAGGTCGGCGACGCCGTTGTGGAAGCGAGCGGCAACCACCGTCGGCGCGGCGCCGGCGGCCAGGTCCTCGGCAACGGCCCGGATCAGGGCATGGCCGGCGATCCGGAGCGGCTCCGTGCCGGTGATCGCGGCGCGGTAAGCGCCGCGCTCGGCGGGGTCGGCCAGCTGCTCGAGCTCGATCGCTGCCTGGCCCTCGTAGTTGATCGTGTCCCGGACCCCGAGGATCGCTGCGGCCGCGTCGAACAGCCGTCCCGCGCTCGACGTCAGCGGCGAGTTGACGCCGCGCCTGGCCATCTGCAGAACCCCCGGCCAGAGCCGCTGGTTGCGCCGGGCCACGCCGAGGCCGCCGATGCCGCCGGGGCTTTCCGTGCCGCCGGGGCTTTCCGCGCCGCCGAGGCCGCCGAGGCCGCCGGGGCTTTCCGCGCCGCCGGGGCTTTCCGTGCCGCCGGGGCTGCCGGGGCTTTCCGTGCCGTCCCGGCCGTCGAGGCCGCCGGGGTACGCGGCGTCAAGGTAGGCCGCTGCCATCCGCCACGGCTGCCGGATCGCGGCGGCACCGCCTGGCATCGGCACCGGCGCCAGGTGCCCGGCCCGCTCGAACCCGGCCAGGTCGGCGATCAGGAACTCCCCGCCCCAGATCGTGCCGTCCGCGCCGTACCCGGTGCCGTCGAAGGCCACCCCGATGACCGGCCCGCTGGCCCGGTTGTCGGCCAGGCAGGACGCGATGTGCGCGTGGTGGTGCTGGACGCCCACGAGTTCCACGCCGGCCAGGTCGGCTGCGCCCGCTACCTCGCCGTCGGCGAGCTGAGCGGCGAACTTCGTGGACAGGTACTCGGGGTGCAGGTCGTGGGCGACCACCTCGGGTGTGATGTCGAACAGCCGGCGGAAGTGCGCGATGCCCTCGGTGAACGACCGGAGCGTCTCGGCGTTCTCCAGGTCCCCGATGTGGTGCGAGACGAACGCGTGACGATCCCTGCCGAGGCAGAACGTGCTCTTCAGCTCCGCCCCGCAGGCCAGCACCGGACGGGCGAACCCGGTCGCCAGGTCCAGCGGCTCCGGCACGTAACCGCGAGACCGGCGGATCACGGTCTCCCGGCCCCGGAAGGCGCGCACGACCGAGTCGTCGGTCCTGATCTCGATCGCCCGGTCGTGCATGAGCACGGCGTCCGCGATCCCGCCGAGCCGCTCGGCCACCTCGCTGTCCCGGTACACGATCGGCTCGTCCGAGACGTTGCCGCTGGTGAGCACCATCGGGCCGGAGACGGCAGCGATCAGCAGGTGGTGCAGCGGGGTATACGGCAGCATCAGCCCGACCTGGCGGTTGCCCGGCGCGACGGCCTCGGCCAGGCCGGATCCGGGCAGCCGGGGCAGCAGCACGATCGGCCGCCTGCTGCTGGCCAGCAGGCCCGCGGCGGCCTCATCCACCTCGCACAGCCGCCGGGCCGCCGCGACGTCGGCCACCATCACGGCGAAGGGCTTGTCCTCACGGTGCTTGCGTGCCCGTAGTTCCGCGGCAGCCGCCTCGCCGCCCGCGTCCACGGCCAGGTGATAGCCGCCCAGCCCCTTCACGGCGAGCACCTTTCCGTCCCGCAGCAGCGCCGCAGCGGCCGTGACCGGGTCACCGGGCACGCCTGTTCCCCCGGGGCCGACCAGGGACAGCACCGGACCGCAGGCCGGGCAGCAGGTCGGCTGGGCGTGGAAGCGCCGGTCGGCCGGATCGTGGTACTCCGCCGCGCACAGCTCGCACATCGTGAACGGCGCCATCGTGGTGAGCGGGCGGTCGTAGGGGACGTCGCGGACGATCGTGAACCGCGGGCCGCAGTTCGTGCAGTTGATGAACGGGTAGCCGTGCCGGCGGTCGCCGGGGTCAGCGAGTTCGGCCAGGCAGTCGGCGCAGGTCGCGGTGTCGGCGGAGACGAGCGTCCGCCGCTGGGTACCAGGCTGGCTCGGCGCGATCGCGAACGACGCGGTGCCGTCCGGCCGCATCGCCGACGTGGTGACCCGCTCGATCCGGGCCAGCGGGGGCGCGTCGCGCGCCAGTGCGGCCAGGAATTCCTCGACCGCCGCCGGCTCCCCCTCGACCTCGGCGAATACCCCGTGGGCGTCGTTGCCGACCAGCCCGCCGAGCCCGAGGCTGGTGGCCAGCGAGTACACGAACGGGCGGAAGCCGACCCCCTGGACGACTCCCTCGACTCGGACCGCGGTCCGGATCCGCCCGTTCACCCGGCTGCGGACCTGCGGGAGACGGGCTCCGCGATCAGCAGGTGATCGCCGGAGGCCACGACCGGGTCCTCGGACACGCCGAGCACGACCCGGCCGCCGCGCACCAGGCCGAGGACGAGCCCGGCTTGCTCGGAGCGGATCGCGGACAGGCGCTTGCCGATCGCGTCGCCGGATGCCTGCGTCTCGGTGAGGTTGTGCTTGTCCGACTCCACGAGGTGGCTGAGCAGTTCGCCAGCGTGCGGCGCCTCCAGGCTCATGGCCAGCGTGTGGGCGATCAGGCCCTCGGCCGAGATCGTCTGCTCGACGCCCAGGTCCCGCAGCGCGTCGCGGACCGACGCCGACCGGACCAGGGCGACGATCGGCAGGCTGGGCGCCTGCTTGCGCAGCAGCACGGCGCTGACCAGCACGTCGCCGTCGGTCTTCCCGGTGAGCAGCGCCTGCTGCGCTTGCGCGGGCCTGGCCGCCCGGATCGCCGTCTCCTGGGTCGGGTCGCCGCGGACCACGTGCACCTCGGAGTGGACGTTCGCCGGGTCCACGTCCGCGACCAGGACGACCGGGTCCCCGACCTTCACCAGTTCGGTGATGATCGCGGGCACCGCCGCGTCCATGCCGACCACGAGGCGGTAGCCGCCCTCGGGGATTCGGTGTCCCATGGCCAGCACCCTCCGTACTCCTGCCGCCGCGGCGGCACCGGTCACTAGCGCGAAAACCGAGGCGAGCATCGGGATCGTGGTCAGCATGACCAGCGAGGCCACCACCCGGCCCGACGCGTTGTGCGGTGTCACGTCACCGTAACCCACCGTCGTCGCTGTCGTGATCGCCCAGTAAAGGCCCGTCGTAAAGGGAAGGCTCTGGGTGACCGCGAACACCGCTCCACCGATCACCGTGCACGCGATGGCCCCAGACAGCAGCACCGCCACGTGCCGGCGGTGACCCGCGCCAAAGAAGCGGGCGAGAAGCGCGATCATGCCGCACATCGTCCCGCAACCGCGCCCGCCGAGGGGCCATTACGCGACGCCCCGCAACACCCGGCTCCGCTGCGGCATCGGGCCGACCGCGCGCCCCCTCCGGGGCCGATGAATGTACCAGAAGACGGGCTATTGGCCGTCGAACGGTACATTGATCACTGTTACGGCGGCCTCGGCGGGCCGGAGTGGTGGCCCGGGCCGGGGCTTGTGGTGGCCGAGGCGGGGAAAGAGGGGGTTCGGGGCGGGGTCAGGGGGGTTCGGGGCGGGGTCAGGGGGCTGCCGGGCGGATTCCGGCGAAGAGATCGGTTTCGGGGACCGGGGTGCCGGTCTTGTCCATGGCTCTGATGAAGCTCTCCGTGCCGAACACCTGGTCGCCGATCTCGGGCGGGATCTTGCTGAACCAGGACTCCCGGATCTGGCTGGCGTGTGACATCAGCGCCGCGCGCTTTCGGTCCAGGACGCCGCGTATGTCGATGTTCGTGGTGATGAGCGCCTCGCGCTCCTCCATCTGGCGCCGGGTCTCCTCGTCGACCTGCCGCACGTCGGGGACGTCCACGCCCTGCTCGCGCAGCGCGTCCGACAGCTTGCGCCAGTCGCTGCGGCGCATGGCCGTGAGGTAGAGCTTGCCCGGGATCCCGGTGGCCGCCACGGCTGCCTGCGCGCAGCGGCTGGCGTGCACGTGATCGGGATGCTGGTAGGCACCCATGTCGTCATAGGTGATCACGACCTGGGGCCGGTACTGCTCGATCAGGGCGGCGATGCGGCCCGCCACGACGTCCTGCGGCACGTTGCAGAACGCGTCCGGCCGGTTCCGGTACTCCCAGTCGGGCATGCCCGAGTCGTGGTAGCCGAGCAGCTCGAGATCGGCGACCGCCAGGTGCTTGCACGCCTCCCGGAGCTCGGCGAGCCTGATCTGCGCCACGGCCTGCTCGTCGTGGCCGTCCTCGCCCGGCTTGACGCCGTCCAGGGTGTCGCCGAACTCGCCGTTGGTGCACGTCACGACCACCGTCCGGACTCCGGCGTCGGCGTACCTGGCGAGCACGCCGCCGGTGCTCGACGACTCGTCGTCGGGGTGCGCGTGCACCGCCATCAGGGTGAGCCCGGGGTGAGTGACAGTCTCCGCCATGACCTCAAGCCTGCCCGATCGCCGGCACTCACCGAGCCACCGGGGTTGCGGCCAGATGATGTGATGGGGATATGACCAGGCTTTCGCCGCCGGAACGGGCCGCCGCGCGCGACCGGCTCGCGGCGGAACGCGAGCGGACCGCGGGCCGGCTCGCGGTCCTGCAGCGCGATCTGGAAAGCATCATGGCCTCGACGGCGTCCGCGGCCGGGGCCGACGACGAGCACGACCCGGAGGGCTCGTCCACCGCTTTCGACCGCCAGCACGTGGCGGCACTGCTCGATCAGGCGAGGGACCAGCTCGCCGCCATCGCCGGGGCCGAGCGGCGGCTCGACGACGGCAGCTATGGCCGGTGCGAGCGGTGCGGACGGGACATCGGCGCCGGGCGGCTGGCGGCCCGCCCGGCGGCGGCCACGTGCATCGCCTGCGCAGCCGCGCGGCGATGAGCGCGAGCGCCCGGCCGGCTCGAGCCGC
>JASHQP010000436.1 GCA_030039095.1 Streptosporangiaceae bacterium | reverse complement strand
CGGCCCGGCCCGCGCCCAGGTCCGGGCGCACGTCCAGCAGTTCCCGCGCGGCGCCGCGCACCAGCGCCTGGCCACCGCTGGCCGGCAGCCGCACGGAGTCGCGGGCGAGGCAGGTCAGCACCGACTGAACCGACCACGCGATCAGCTCCGCCTGCTCGGAGGACAGCGCGGGCCTGCGCGCGCGCAGCAACGGCACGTAGCCCTGGGTCGCCCGGCGCATCACAGCGCGGATCTCGCGCTGCACCCCCTCGGGCAGGTAGCGCACCTCCCGGGACCACAGATCGGCCAGGTGCGGATGCCCGAGCCCCGCCGCGATGCTGCGGTCGATGGCCTCTTCGAGCGGCATGCCAGCGGGCGGCGGCGCGACGCCGTCGAAAGCGTCGCGCACCACCGCCTCGAGCAGGCCGGCCTTGGTGGCGTAGTGGCGGTAGAGGGCACCGGCCGTGATGCCGACCCGCCCGGCGATCACGGCCATGGAGACGTTCGGGTACCCGAGCTCGACGAACAGGTCGCGGGCGTGCAGCATGATCTGCTGCTTGCGGTCCTTGGGCCGGCGGCGCACAGCGGTCGCGCCGACGGTCATTTCTGCCTCCCGGACGAGATGATCAGGGCCTCGAGCGTGGTCTTGACACTAAGTGAATCTAGAGTAATCCTTCGTTCGTTGATAGTGGCGGGTGCATTCCGCCAGCCATCTCTGGTCGGACCACACGTATGTATACGCGGTGAAAGGCCACTTGACGTGAGCGAACCTATCGTCGTCTCCGGCCAGCGTCGCCTGCCACTGGCGCAGGTGAAGGCGCGCGCGGCGCGCCTGGCATCCGGCCTCGAGCAGATGGGCATCCACCAGCCCGGTGACCGGTACGCCATCGTCATGCGCAACGAGACGGGCTTCCTCGAAGCCAACCTCGCGGCCTCGGTCATCGGCGCGGTGCCCGTGCCGGTCAACTGGCACTGGACGGGCACCGATCTGCGGCACCTGCTCGGCGACTGCGGGGCCAAGGTCGTCATTGCCCATACGGACCTGCTGCCCGCGGTGGAGGCGCACAAGCCGGAGGACGCAGCGATCATCGAGGCCGAAGTTCCGCCGGAGGTCTGCGAGGCCTATCACCTAGGGGCCGTAACGCTGAGCGGCCGGTACCCGAGCACGGCGGAGCTGATCGAGCGCAGTGCTCCCCCCTCCGCGTCCGTTGTGTCGCCGCCGATGGCGATCATCTACACCTCGGGCACGACCGGTCTGGCCAAGGGCATTCTGCGTGACCCGGTGGCGCCGGAAAAGGCAGCCGAGCTCGCCACGTTCACGCGGTTCCTGATGCAGTTCGAGCCGGGTGGCACGACGCTCTTCCCGGCCCCGCTGTACCACACGGCACCCAACGTCGCGGTCACGTTCGCCGCCGCCATGGGACTCAATATGGTGATCATGCCGAGGTTCGACGCCGAGGGGTTCCTCCGCCTTGTCGAGGAATACCGGGTGACGACCGTGCAGATGGTCCCGACCATGTTCCTGCGGCTGCTGCAGCTGCCGGCGGTCGTGCGCACGCGGTATGACCTGTCCTCGCTCGAGGCGATCGTGCATGCCGCCGCGCCGTGCCCGCCGGACGTCAAGCGCGCCATGATCGACTGGCTGGGCCCGATCATCAGCGAGTACTACGGCGGCTCCGAGGGCGGCGCGTGGGTCTACTGCACCAGCGAGGAATGGCTCGCTCACCCAGGCACCGTCGGCAGGCCGGTCGCCGGCATGGCCATCCGCGTCGTCGGGCCGGACGGCCGCGAGGTGCGGGCGGGCGAGACCGGCGTCGTCTACGGGCGCTCGCTGTCGGCCTGGCCCGACTTCACCTACATCGGCGGTGACGAAAAGCGGCGCTCCATCGACCTCGGCGACGGCTTCATCACCGTCGGGGACGTTGGCCGGGTGGACGAGGATGGGTTCCTGTACCTGAGCGACCGGCTCAACGACATGGTGATCTCCGGCGGCGTGAACATCTACCCGGCCGAGATCGAGGCCTGCATCCTCGGTCTCGGCGGGGTGGCCGACGTCGCCGTGTTCGGCATCCCGGACCCCGGGCTCGGTGAGGCCCTGGCGGCCCACGTCCAGCTGCTGCCGGGCGCGGATGTCACCGAGGATCAGGTCAGGGAGCACGTGCGGCAGAACCTCGCCAGATACAAAGCGCCGAAGGTGGTCGTCTTCGAGCATGAGCTGCCGCGCGAGGACTCCGGCAAGCTGTTCAAGCGCCGGCTGAAGGCGCGGTACTGGCCGACGGAGGCGGCCGCCGGCCCGTCCGGTGATGCCGGGTAACTCGGCTCGTGCCCCGGCAGCGACCCGGCGGGGACCGGGCGGGCCCGGAACCGGCGGCGGCTCGTTGCCTCAGGTCAGGGCGCTGTGCAGGGCGGCCTGGCTGAGTTCCGGAATCTTGGCGGCGGCAACGACGGCCGCCGTCCGGACGCCGGCGAACGCGAGCGCCAGCCCGTAGACTGCCGCGCCCGGCACGAGCACGCCGATCCGGACCGCCAGCGAATCGCTCGCCGTCAGCACGACCGCGACGATCACCGGTGCCGCCGCCACGGCGGTGCCCGCCAGGGTCCCGAAGACGCCCAGCAACCGGTAGGCGCCGTATCCCTGCGCGGCCGTCAGCATCGGGGTGCCGGTCCGCTTGATCATCGGGTAGGGCAGCGCGGCGCTGAAGAGGTTGCTGAGGCCGAGGGAAGCGCCGATTCCCGCCAGCACGACCGGCGCCGCCTCGAGTCCGATTCCCGGACGGCGGACCACGGCGGCGAGCCCGAAGCAGACGGCCACCACCAGCGGCGCGCCGATCGTGGCGTACACGAGGTTCTGCCCGGAGAAGTAGGCGCGCAGGTCGCGAGCCCGGCTCAGCGCCATCGACTCGAGCAGGAACGGCGGTCCGGTCAGCCCAGCCGAGTTGGCGTGGAAGATCCCGGCGAACGCGGCGCCGAAGACAGCGCTCGCCAGGATGACCCCGGGATGGTGCTGCTTGCCGAAGATGGAGCTGGCCGACACCGCAGCCGTGACGATGGCGACGAGTGCCCAGAAGAGGAGGGAGGTGGGATCGCGGCGCTGGTAGAGCCAGCACCTGGCGGCAACGGCCCCGCGCACGCCGAACCCGGCCAGCGGCAGCCTGGCGCTGCGGACCCGCGCCGCCTGGGTCGTGGTATCGGCCGTCACCAGCGCCCGGCCCAGCGACCTGACCCACAGCCAGCCGAACACGGCGATGACGGCTGCCACCGCGCCGAGCCGGGCCAGCGCCATGCCGGGCCGGCCGTCGGAGGCGTCCTGGATGGCGTGCGCGGCCAGGCCCGGCGGCAGCCAGCGCATCCACGAGTCGAACCCCGTGAAGCTCGCCGCGGTGATCCTGCCTTCGGCCGCCGCCTTGGGCACCACCTGGGTGAAGAACTCGTACAGCGCGAACAGCGGGATGACCAGGAACACGGCCAGGTCCCTGCCACGGCGCGAGCGGAGCAGGCCGGCCAGGGACGTCGTCACGAACCGGGACAGGGCGATGCAGAACAGCACCTGCAGCACCACGGCGATCACGGCGACCACCAGGCCGAGCGCGCCGCTGGCCAGCCCCACGGTGACGCCGAGCAGGCCGATCACGTTGGCCAGCGGCCAGGCGCCGGTGGCCGAAGCCGCCAGCAGCCCGACCGCGAGCTTGCGGGTGCGCAGCGGGTAGAGCGCCAGCGTCGCCGGGTCGAGCGTGCTGTCCACGCCGAAGGCCATGATCGGCACGATGAGCCAGCCGAACGCGAACACGGTGAAGATGACCGCGGTGAGGTCCACCGATGTGCCCTTGCCGCGGAACGCGGCCAGCGTCAGGAACGTGCCGACGGCGAGCAGCGCGGCGAACGTCGTGCTGACGATAAAGCTGATCTTTGCGGCGCTGGACGAGCGCAGCGCGTTGAGCAGCAGGCGCAGCTTCAGCTGGACGAGGAGCCGAGCCATGACAGCACCTCCTCGTCGGTCGCGCGCGGGCCGACCAGGTCGATGAACGCGCGCTGCAGCGTCTTGCCGCCGCGCACCTCGTCGATGGTGCCTGTCGCCACGATCTTGCCCTTGTCGATGATGGACACGTGGTCGCAGACCTGCTCGACCAGCTCCATCACGTGGCTGGAGAACAGCACGGTCGATCCGGAAGCTGCGAACCGGGTCAGCAGGCGGCGGATCACGTCAGCGGACACAGGGTCGACGCCCTCCAGCGGCTCGTCGAGGAACAGCACCGAGGGGTTGTGGATCAGCGCGCAGCCGAGCGCGGCCTTCTTGCGCATGCCGGTCGAGTAGTCCGCGACCAGCCGTTTGGCGCCATCCGTCAGGTCCAGCACGTCCAGCAGCTGCTCGGCCCGTGACCGCGCCTCGCCGGCCGGCAGCCCGCGCAGGCGGCCGGCGTACTCCAGCAGTTCCTCGCCGGACAGCCGCTCGAACAGCCTGACCTCGGCCGGCACCACGCCCATGATCGCCTTGGCCGCGGGAGGGTTCTGCCACACATCCAGCCCCTTGACCAGCACCTGCCCGCCGTCCGGCCGCAGCAGGCCGGTCATCATCGACAGCGTGGTGGTCTTGCCGGCGCCGTTCGGCCCGACAAGGCCGGCCAGGGAGCCGGCGGTGATCCGCAGGTCGATGCCGGCCACTGCTTCCTTGTCGCCGAAGCTCTTGCGCAGCCCGCGCACCACGACCGCCGACCCGTCCGTTTCGGCCTGGTAGCGGGGAAGCCCGCCCGCCGTGCTGCTCGTTTCCATGACCACATCCTCGTCCTCCGTCACGTTCATCGGGAAACCGTCTCTCTCGATGGGATCGCCGGTGCTGGTTCTGGTGTGCCGGCACGGGCCCGGTGCGGCAGGAACAGGGTCAGCGCGGTGACCAGGGCGAGGATCTTGGACAGCGCGTTCAGCGTGAGCGGGCCTGGGGCGGACGGGTAGCTGAAGCCGATCAGGCCCCACACGGCGAACACCGCCAGCATTCCCGCCAGGCACCACAGCGTCGCCCGGTGCACCCGCGCGGCCGGTGACAGCGATACCCACGCCACCGTCAGGATGCCGGCCAGGATCAGCGGAATGAACAGCACCACCCGGTACATGCCAGGATCGATGACGGGATGAGTCCGCGACATGATGATGAGGTCGAACGGGACCTCGAAGATCCAGGGCCCGGCCGCCGCGCCGGCCACGGCGCTGCCGAGGGCGACACGCCAGCCACGCGTTCTTTGCATGACAGCGATGATGACGAACAGGGCCGCCGTGCCGAGCAGCGTGACCGGCGTGACGTCATCGGTGGCGGGGTGGTGCTCCAAGCCCGCCTCGTACACGTGCGTCAGGTAAGCGTGCACGCACGCCACGAGGGCGATGACGGCGAGTACCCAGGCCCCGAGGATGATGATCGTTGCTGTCCGGCCTGGCCTCGGCAGCCGCGCGGGCAGCGGCAGCCCGATCCCGGCGTAGGCGACAGCCGCTGCCGCCGCGATGAGCACAGCGACCAGCACGATCTCGGCGGTGCCGCTGTAGTTGATCCAGGGGCTGGATCCGGTCATTGTGGCCTCCCAAGTCGGGCCGTGGTGCCGGTCAC
>JASHQP010000435.1 GCA_030039095.1 Streptosporangiaceae bacterium | reverse complement strand
CTCCGGGGCGGGTCGGCGCCGGGGCCGTCATCGCGGCACCGGCCCGCTGGCCGGTGCCAGGCCGACGTCGGCGGCCAGCGCGGCCACGTCGCTGACGTGCTCCGCGGTGTACTCGTGGGCGCCGAAGACCAGCAGGTCCGGGGCGGCCGCCTCGATCGCGGCGGCCAGGCGGACGGTGACGTCCGTCCGGTCCCCGACGATGGCGAACGCGTCGATCACCGCGCTGGGCACCAGCCCGGCAGCCGCGTCGGGGCCGTCACGGTGCAGCGCGGCGCGCAGGCCTGCGACGACGCCGTCGCTGATCCCCAGCCGTTCCCGCCAGCGGTCCGGCATGTCCACGGTCATGTACGAGAAGTGCGGCCGGATCGCGTCGATGTGGCCGGGTTCCCATCCGACCATCGGGTTCCAGGCGATGCGCACGGTCCGGCCCGCCCTGGCCGCCTGCTGCCTGATCGCGCGGGAGTACCCGCCGACCTCCTCGACGGGCTTGCCGGAGATGATCACCCAGTCCCCGCGCCGCGCGGACAGGCGCTCCACCCGCGGACCACGGCCCGCGATGGCCAGCGGCAGCCGGCCCGGCGCCCAGTCGAGGCGGGCCTGCGACGCGGTGAACTCGCCGCTGTGGTTCACGGTCTTGCCGGCCAGCAGCGCGTCGATCACGTCGACCGCCTCGGCCAGCGCCGTGTAGGGGCGGCGCGGCGTGATGCCCATGGGGCCGAACACCAGCGTGCCGCCGGCGCCCAGGCCGGCGACCACCCGGCCGGGGGCGACCTCGGCGAGCGAGCCGAGCGCGGCCGCCGTGGCCACCGGGTGCCGGCTGTGCGGGTTCGTGATCGCCGGGAACAGCGCGATCCGCCTGGTCGCCACCGCGATGGCCGTGAGCGTCACGTACAGGTCACGGTCGATGCCCTCGTCGGCGAGGAGCAGGGCCGCCGCGCCGAGCCGCTCCGCCGCGGCGGCCAGGCTCACCAGCTCGGGGACGGGCCGCACCGCGTGCAGCCAGATCCCCCACCGCGAGATTCGCTGCCTCCCGGGTGCCGGGGCCGGCTGGACCTGCCCCGCGGCGTCGCGTTCCGGCCCGCCCTCAAAGGACATGCGGGGCGACCTCGTTGGCGATCAGGGTGAGGCCCTCGAGGCGCTCGGGCCCGGGGATGTGCTGGACGATCAGCCCCCGGATGCCGGCCTCCGCGTACTCGCGGAACCGGCGGATGGCCAGCGCGGTGTCGCCGGCGACGGCGAAGGTGTCGATGATCTCGTCGGTGATCAGCGCGGCGCCCGCCTCGGGGCCCCGCTCGGTGGTAACGTCCCTGACCTTCTGGATGTCGCCGGGGTCGGCGCCCGAGTGGGCGTAGACGACCTTCTCGACCCGGTACAGGTAGTAGGCGAGCTCGGTCTTGACCGCCTCGCGCGCCGCGGTGGCGTCGGTGCCGACGGACGTCATCAGGGGGGCGGCGATGTCCTGGCCGCCCGGGTCGCGGCCCGCGGCGGCCGCGCCGTCGCCGATCACGCCCAGGGCCCAGCGGACGTACCCGGCGGACATGATCGCGCCGAGCTCGACGCTGTCGGCGTAGGCACCTGCGGCCCGGAGCATGCGCTCGTTGACGGCTCCGGCGTAGACCGGCAGGTCCCGGCGCAGCGGCTCGAAGTCCAGGCGGGCCCGCGTCGACACGGTGAACTGCTCGCTGGCCGGCACCGGCTCACCGCGCAGCAGCGCCCTGATGATCTGGATCGCCTCGACCGTGGAGGTGTACGGGCGGCGCGTGCGCTCGTCGGCCTCGCCGAGGTTACGCAGGTTCCACTGGGCCGCGCCGATGCCCAGCTTGAGCCGGCCGCCGGACGCCTCGTCCAGCGTTGCGGCCTCCATCGCGATCACCGACGGGTGGCGGTGGAAGGGGTTGACGATGCCGAGGCCGATCTGGACGGAGCTCGTGTGGGCCGCGATCGCCGAGGCCACGGTGAAGATGCCCCGGTAGTGGCCGTTCTCGTTGGTCCAGATCTCCGGGTAGCCGAGGGCCTCGGCGAGCCGGGCGTGCTCGACGATCTCGGCGACCGGCCGGTCGTTCTGCAGCGACACCGCGAAGCGCAGCGGGTGGGAGCTCATGCTTCCCGCTGCAGGCCAAGGCCGGCGGCCACCCGGTTGATGTAGCAGTAGTACGCGGAGATGTTGTTGATGTCGAGGATGCCGAGGTCGCTGAAGCCGGCCTCGCGCAGCGCCGCCACGTCGGCCTCGGTGATGTGCCGGGGGTCGGTGACGAGCTTGCGGGCATAGCCGAGCGCGGCGTCGGTCCTGGCGTCGCCGGTGGCCACGCCCCCGGGGTCGTCCTTGATCGCCTGGGCCAGCTCGCCGTGACCGGCCTCCGTCAGCTTCTCGGTGTGACCGACCGTGCAGAACAGGCAGCCGTTGAGCACCGAAGTCAGCAGGGCAACGGCGCGCCGCACGTGATCGGGGACGTCGGACGGCGTCGCGTCGACCACGGCGTACAGGCGCAGCCGCGCGGCGACCAGGTCGGGATACAGGCTGCCGATCTGGGTGAGCTCGGTGACCCGGCCGATCTTCTCCACCTGGGACCGGTAGGCCTCGGCCAGCGCGCCGGTGGCGTTCTCGGGGTCGATGCTGGCGATCCAGCCGCTGCCGGTCTGCGTGGTCACGGCGCCGGCCGTCAGCCCGCCGGCGCGAGCGTGCGGCTGACCGGGACCGGGTTCTTGAACAGGTCAAGGACCGGGCAGTGCTCGTCCACCGCCGTTGCAAGCTCCTGGTAGCGCTCGGGGGTCTCCGGCCCGTTCACGGCGACCTCGACGCGGATCGCCGAGAAACCCGGCCGAACCGAGTCGTCGAACCCGAAGAACCCGCGGATGTCCAGGTCGCCCTCGACCCGCACGGTGAGCGAGTCGAAGGTGATGCCCAGCTGCTCGGCCCAGAACCGGTAGGTGATCGCCTGGCATGAGCCCAGCGAAGCCAGGGCGTACTGGACCGGGTTCGCCGCCACGTCGGCGCCGCCGAGTGCGGGAGGCTCGTCCACCGTGAAGGTGTGCGCGCCGGTACGGATGTCGACCTCGGTCACGCCGACCAGCGTTCCCTGCGCGGAGAACACGGCCTGCGCGTTCGAGCTGTCATCGGCGACGGCCTTGCGCGTGTCTGCGATGAGCGTGGTGAGGGACACTCCGGACCTCCGGGCACGGGACAGCAGGAAGAGCCCAATTATCTATAAAGCCGATCTACATTGTCAAGATCATCGGCGGTTCCTGGCCGGACAGCATCCCGGGCGGCCCGGCGATGAGTTTCGCGCCCAGCTTTCGTCACATCGTCCGAGGGCCGTGATAGGCCACTGTCAGGACGAGGGCACAGGTCAGGCTGGAGGGACAGCGATGAGTGGAGTACGGCTGCTGGTCGGCACGCGCAAGGGCGCGTTCGTGCTGACCTCGGATGGCAGGCGCCAGAAGTGGGACGTCAGCGGCCCGCACTTCGCCGGGTGGGAGATCTATCACGTCAAGGGATCGCCCGCCGATCCGGATCGGGTGTATGCCTCGCAGTCCAGCAGCTGGTCGGGGCAGCTGATCCAGCGTTCCGACGACGGCGGCCGATCATGGGAGCCGATGGACAACAAGTTCTCCTACGACGGGGTTCCTGGCACGCACCAGTGGTACGACGGCACCCCGCACCCGTGGGAGTTCGCCCGGGTCTGGCATCTCGAGCCGTCGCTGGACGACCCGGACACCGTCTATGCCGGGGTGGAGGACGCCGGGCTGTTCAAGTCCGCCGACGGCGGCCGGAGCTGGCAGGAGCTGGCGGCGCTGCGCGGGCATGACTCCGGGCCGTCGTGGCAGCCGGGCGCGGGCGGGATGTGCCTGCACACCATCATCCTGGACCCCGCTACTCCCGGACGGATGTTCGCCGCTATCTCGGCGGCCGGGGCGTTCCGGTCCGACGACGCCGGTGAGAGCTGGGTGCCGATCAACCATGGCCTGCAGTCCGAGGGAATCCCGGACCCGGACGCGGAGGTCGGTCACTGCGTGCACCGGATCGCGATGCATCCCTCCCGCCCGTCCGTGCTCTACATGCAAAAGCACTGGGACGTGATGCGCAGTGACGACGCGGGCGGGTCCTGGCACGAGATCAGCGGCAACCTGCCGACCGACTTCGGGTTCCCGATCGACGTGCACGCACACGAGCCGGACACCGTCTACGTGGTCCCGATCAAGAGCGACGCCGAGCACTTCCCGCCCGACGGGAAGCTGCGTGTCTACCGCAGCCGTACCGGCGGGGACGAGTGGGAGCCTCTCACCAGCGGCCTGCCGCAGGAACACTGCTACGTCAACGTCCTGCGTGACGCAATGGCCGTCGACAGCCTGGACTCCTGCGGGATCTACTTCGGCACCACCGGCGGGCAGGTCTACGCCTCCGCCGACGCCGGTGACAGCTGGGACCCGATCGTGCGGGACCTCCCGGCCGTGCTGTCGGTCGAGACCCAGACCCTGCCATGATCCGGGTCGTGCTCCCCGCGCACCTGCGGGCCCTGGCCCGGGTCGACGGCGAAGTCGAGCTGGACGTACCCGGCCAGGTCACCCACTGCTCCGTGCTGGACGCGCTGGAGGAGCGCTACCCGATGCTGCGCGGGACGATCCGCCATCATGACGGCGGCAAGCGCCGGGCATTCATCCGGTTCTTCGCCTGCGAGCAGGATCTGTCCCACCAGCCGCCCGACACTCCCCTGCCCGACGTGGTCGCCACCGGAGCCGAGCCCTACCTGATCGTCGGCGCGATGGCGGGCGGCTAGCCGAGGGTCTTCAGCTGCCGGCGCATCACCTTGCCGGTCGACGTCTTCGGCAGGTCCGGCACGAACCGGACCGAGCGCGGCAGCTTGTAGGAGGCCAGGTGCGGCCGGCAGTGGTCGATGATGTCGGCCTCGGCTGCCGTGGCGCCGGGCCGGAGCACCACGTAGGCGCGTGCCAGCTCACCACGTGTCTCATCGGGCACCGAGCCCACGGCGACCATGGCCACCGCGGGATGGGACGGTAGCTGCAGTTGCTGGTGCCGGCCCCGCCCAGCTCGGTCATCCCCCACAGTTCCAGCAGCGGGGCACCGGCCCGGCGCTCCCACTCGGCCATCTTCGCCGCCGGCATGGTCTGGCCGCCCACCGCGCAGATCCGCAGTGAGGACAGGTCCGCCCGGGCAGGGCTGATCTCTGCGGCAGCCGGGTCCAGGCTCGCGTCAGCCATGATCTCTCCCCACGAGCAGAGCCGAACCGCGTCACAGACATGGAGCAGCCGCGCTGTCCCGCTTGTCAATGGGTACCCGCCAGGTAGTGCTCCACGACCCCCTGCGGTTGACGGTTCCCCGGCGTTCGCACCACGATGGTGGCAACTGGCACTCCGCGGGAGACGATGCATGATCCTGATCAACATCAAGATGCAGATCCGGCCCGAGAAGATGGGCGAGTGGCTGGCACTCGCCGATTCATACGCCAAGGACGTCAACTCGGAGGACGGCTGCCTGTTCTTCCAGTTCGCCCGGAGCCTGACCGACGACAACGAGTTCGTCTGCATCGAGGGCTTCACGGATGCCGAGGCGGGCGCCACGCACGTGAAGCAGTCTTACGTGAAGAGGTTCTTCGAGACCGCACCCGGCCTGGTAGCCACGCAGCCGCAGATTATCTACATCGATACACCGCACGACGGCTTCGGGCCGATGGGCGAGATCCAGCCTCGCTGACGCGCCGCCGGCCTCCGCCGGCGGCGCGCTCGTGCGTCCCGCCTAGTGGTCCAGGTCCGGCCGGATCAGGTACTTCTGCCCGGTGGCCTGCTGCGCGTAGGTGGCGAGGCTGTCCAGAGCCAGCGCCCCGCGCAACGAGATCTCCGCAGCGTACGTGCTGGCGAACGTCGTCGTCAGCCCGCCGGCCACCCGCTCGCGCAGCCGGGCGATGCCGTCCAGCCCGATCTTGCCCAGGAACGGGGTGAGCAGCCAGCCGCCGATCCCCCAGGCCAGACCGTAGTTACGGGCCAGCTCGGTCGGGCTCTTGTCGAGCGAGCCGTAGATGTAGACCTGCTTGTGCACCGCCGAGCCGTACCGGCTGTAGGTGGTGGCCGTGGCGTTCGCCGCGACCTCCATGCAGGACAGGATCTGGCTGGCGAGCGTGCCGCCGCCGATGGCGTCGAAGGCCAGCGTCGCGCCCGTCTGCGTGAGGGCGGCGGTCAGCTCGTCCATGAACTCCGGCCTGCTGGAATCGCAGACGAAGGCCGCGCCCGCGGCGCGCAGCAGTTCCTCCTGCTCGGGCTTGCGCACGATGTTCACCAGCGGAATCTGATCTTCCTGGCAGAGCCGGTTGAGCATCTGGCCGAGGCTGGAGGCTGCGGCGGTGTGCACCAGCGCGGTGTGGCCCTCCATCCGCATCGTCTCGGTCATGCCGAGCGCGGTCATCGGGTTCACGAACGACGACGCACCGTCGGCGGCCGTTGCGTCGGGCGGCAGTTCCAGGCAGAAGGCGGTGTCGACGGCGCGGTACTGCGCGTACATCGCGCCGCCGGCGGCGGCGACCTTCTTGCCGAGCAGCCTCTGCGCGCCGTCGGAGGCGCCCGCCGCCACGACGGTCCCCGCTCCTTCGTTGCCGGCCGGCATTGACTCGCCCACCCGCGCGGTCAGCCCTCGCATCGCCGCGTCCGGGATCAGCGCGGTGACCACGGGCCGGCCCGGCGTGCCCGCCGCAGCCGCCGTGGTCACGTCCGCTCCGGCCAGCAGCAGACCCAGGTCGGACGGATTGACCGGGGCCGCCTCGATCCGGATCAGCACCTCGCCCGGGCCCGGCTCCGGTACGGGGAGGGTGTCCAGGGACAGCTCGAGCACCTGGTCGGCGCGGACCAGGGACCGCAGCTGCAATGCCTCGGCGGGGATCTGGGCTGCCATCGAGTCAGCTCCTTGTCTTCGTCCCGGTGCTTTCTGGATCAAGCCTGGATACTGCCTCCATTCTGGCCTTACTCTTCGCGTGTGAGGTCCACCTCTCCGCCGGGCGCCGAGGTCGCCGCCCAGCTGGCGACGGCACCGGACGTCCCGGTCCACAGAGGAATGACTCCCTGGTGGCCCGCGTTGACGGCCTGGTGAAGAACATTGGCTTCCTGTCGTTCGGCCACTGGTCGTCGTCACCAGGCTCACAGACGCAGTCGGGGTCTGACGCTCTGCTGCAGTCGATCGACCTGGCGGTCGCCGCCGAAGAGCTTGGCGCAGACGGCGCGTACTTCCGCGTGCACCATTTCGCACGGCAGCTGGGCTCCCCGTTCCCGCTGCTGGCTGCCGTCGGCGCGCGGACCAGCCGCATCGGGATCGGCACGGCCGTCATTGACATGCGATACGAGAACCCGCTGTACATGGCCGAGGACGCCGGGGCGGCCGACCTCATCGCCGGGGGCCGCCTCCAGCTGGGGATAAGCCGTGGCTCGCCGGAACAGGTGATCGACGGCTGGCGGTATTTCGGCTACCAGCCTCAGGACGGCCAGACAGACGCCGACATGGCCCGCGCGCACGCCGAGGTGCTGCTCGAGGTGCTGCGCGGCAAGGGCTTCGCGCAGCCCAGTCCCCGGCCGATGTTCCCGAACCCGCCGGGCCTGCTGAGGGTCGAGCCGTTCTCGGCAGGGCTGCGCGAGCGCATCTGGTGGGGTGCCGGGTCACAGCGGACCGCGGCGTGGGCGGCCGAGCTCGGCATGAACCTGCAGAGCTCAACGCTGATCAACAACGAGTCGGACAAGCCCTTTCACGTGCAGCAGGCCGAGCAGATCCAGGCATTCCGTGACGCATGGCAGAAGGCAGGCCACGAGCGCGAGCCGCGGGTGTCGGTGAGCCGGAGCATCCTGCCCCTCGTCGACGACCGGGACCGGGCGTACTTCGGCCGGCGGAACACCGACACCGACGAGATCGGGTTCATCGACCCGAAGACGCAGGCGATCTTCGGCCGCACCTACGCCGCCGAGCCAGACGTGCTGATCAGCCAGCTCGAGGAGGACCAGGCGATCGCGGCCGCCGACACACTGCTGCTCACCGTGCCCAACCAGCTCGGCGTCGACTACAACGCCCACGTCATCGACAGCGTCCTGCATCAGGTGGCCCCCGCGCTCGGCTGGCGATAACCGGCGCGGTACGCGCCGCTTTCATCGCGGCGCCAGCAGCCTCTTCACCGCCGCGACGCCCGCGATGGCCTGGCCGGGGTCGGGCGACTGCGGGATGAGGTTGAATTCCGTGCATCCCGCGGCGGCGTAGGGGGCGAGGAACCCGGCGACGTCGTCGGGGGTGCCGTAGGGGCAGTACCGTTCGAAACGCTCGAACGGGAGCTGGTAGAAGGCCTCCATCGCCGGTGCCAGGCAGGCACGCGCGGCCTGCCGGGAGTCCGCGAGCCCGCACCACACCTGCATCGCGTGCCGCAGCGGCGGGTCCGGCCGGCCGGCACGGGCCGCCTCCTCGGCCGCCATCTCCACCGCGGCCGCGAAACGCCGAGCCGAATTCCAGATGCCGAGCCAGCCGTCGCCGAGCCGTCCCGCGCGCCTGATCGCCGCGTCGGAACGGCCGCCGACGATGATCGGAACAGGATCGGCGGGCGCGGGAGCGATGATCGCGTCGTCAACGTCGAAGAACCTGCCGTGGTAGGTGACAGGCTTGCCGGTCAGCAGCTGGCGCACGACGGCGAGGCATTCGTTCATCCGCGCGCCCCGGGTCGCCGGGTCCACGCCGCAGACCGTGACTTCGTGACGGTCCTCACCACCGATCCCGACGCCGAAGACGAGCCGGCCGGGGGCGATCTGGCCGAGGTCGGCCAGCTGGCGGGCCACCACGACGGGATGACGCAGCGGCAGCAGGTACACGCCGGTGTAGACGCGGAGCGTGGGGTGCAGCATCGCCAGCGCGGTGGCCTGCACGAGCCCGTCGAACCCCAGTCCGCCGAAGAAGCTGACGTGGTCGCCACAGCAGATGTGGTCGATGCCGTCCTGCCCGGCCTGCGCCAGGAAGGCCCGGGCCGTGTCCGGGCCCTGCCCGAGCAGCCCGGGCGGCGGGAACATGCCGATCCGGGTGACTACTGTCCTGTCTTCCATCGTGGCCGCCCCCTCGGGATCAGCGCGGGCACACGGGCCCGGTAGGCGGCGTAGCTGCCGCCCAGGCTCTGGATCAGGTCGTGTTCCTCGAACGCGATGCCGACCAGGATGTAGCCGGTCGCCACCGTGGCGAGCAGCAGATGCCCGGCCGTCATCACCGGCGCGGCCCAGAACACGATCACGAACCCTGCCATGAGGGGGTGCCGGATGCGCCGGTACAGGCCGCGCTCGGTGAACGGCGAGGCGCTGTACCTGGTGCCCCGGGCGTGCAGCCAGGCCTGCCGGAGCCCGAACAGGTCGAAGTGACTGATCATGAACGTGGAGCTGACAGCCAACACCCAGCCGGCCGCATACAAGGCCCACACCACGCCGGCAGCCGATCCCGGCAGGCTCCAGACGGTCCCCCCGACCGGGCGCCACCCCCAGAACACCAGCGCCAGCGCCAGGCTCGCGGCCAGCACGTACGTCGTCCGTTCGGCGGCCGCCGGCACGATGCGTGTCCAGTGCCGCTTGAACCACGGACGGGCCATCACCGTGTGCTGCACCGCGAACAGCATCAGCAGCGCCGCGTCGAGCGCCACCGCGACCGCAGCGGCGGCGCGCGGCCCCTGATCGATGCCCTTGGGCACGGCGAAATCCGCGAAGAAGCCGATCGCATAGCCGAGCACCGCCAGCATGAAAAGGTAAACAGCCGCCGCGTACACGAGGATGATCAGTGCGCGCGTCCTGGCCGGGGGCGGGTGCCCGGCGGCAATCCCAGGGCAAGCCGGCTTCGTCACGGATGACATACCTCGACGTTAAGATCGGCCAGCGCCCGGCGGCTATCGGGTGAACGGCCGGCGGCTTCCCCGTTCTGCCGCGGCCGGGGCGGTCATATCCGGTCAGCCCATCGGGCGAACTACCGAGCCGTTCCGGTGCGGAGCCGCTGCTCGGTCACCCACGCGGCGATCTGGGCCCGCGAGCGCACCTGCAGCTTGCGCCGGATGTTCTCCACGTGCGCCTCGGCGGTGCGCGGCGCGACCGACAGACGCCTGGCAATGGCCTGATTGGTGAGCCCCTCGGCGATCAGCGCGGCGACCTCGAGCTCCCGGCCGGTGAGCCGCGGCCCCGCGTTCGCTGGCTCGCACAAGAAGCCGAGCATCGCGTCGGCCACCGCCTGCCAGTCGCCGTGGTAGAACACGTGACTGGTCCCCGGCAGCGGGATCAGGGTCGCCCCGGGGATCAGCGCGGCGACCTCGCGTCCCAGCTCGAACCTGGTGCCCTGGTCCGCCTCGCGGTGCAGCACCGCCGTCCGCGCCCGCACCTGCGGGAGGATGGCCCTGACGTCGGTGTCGTAGTAGACCTCCAGCATCCCGGCGGCCACGGCGGCCGTGGCGCCCGCGCGCTGCGCACGGGTGAACGCCTCCACGTCCTCGGCGGTCGGGTCGGTGACAAAGGCCCCGGCCAGCGCCTTCAAGCCCAGGCCCCAGTGCGCCCGGACCAGCGCCACCACCGACGTGCGGACCTCGTCTGGCGCCAGGTCGCGGCCGCTGGCGCACATCCCGTACAGCACCAGCGTCTCGACCCGCTCCGGGTGCCTGGCCGCGATCGCGGCCGCGACCTGGCCCCCCTGCGAGGCCCCGAACAGGTGGAAGCGGCCGGCGCCCACCGCGTCGGCCACCGCCAGCCCGGCGGCCACCTGCCCTTCGAACGACAGGTCGGCCCCCTCCCGCTCGGACAGGCCGCACCCGGGCTTGTCGTAGCGGACGACCGTAAACCGCTCGGCCAGGCGCTCGACGAAGACGCCGAAGGAGAACAGCTCCAGCTGCACGAGCACGTGGCTGACCCAGCCCGAGTCGAACAGCAGCACCGGGCCGGCGCCCGCCGCCGAGTACGCGACACGGCCGGCGGGCGTGGCGCAGTACCGGATCCTCGGCCTCACCCGTCAAGACTGGCACCGGTGGAGGGCACGGTAAAGGCGCAGGACAGGCGGTCGAGCTGGTTTCAGCGGGTCAGATCAGAACGCCGTCAGGCCGCCGTCCACGACCAGGGTCGTTCCGGTGATGTAGCCAGCGGCCGGGCTGGCAAGGAAGACGACCGCGGCGGCAAGCTCCTCGGGGTCGCCGGGCCGGCCGGCGGGGACGCGCGCCAGCTGGCTGTCGATGTACCCATCGGGGAACTGGTCGGTCATCTCCGACGGGAAGTAGCCGGGCGCGATGGCCGTCACGCGAATGCCCTTGCGCCCGGTCCACTGGACGGCCAGGTCACGCGTCAGCCCCATCAAGCCGGCCTTGCTCGCCGAATAGGCCGCCTGCGGGAGCCCGCCGCTGGTGAGCCCGATGACGCTGGCGATGTTGATGATCGCGCTGCCGGGCCGCATGACGCGGCCGCAGGCCTGCGCCATCCAGTAGCAGCCGTTCAGGTTGATGTCGATGACCTCGCGGAACTGCTCAGGCGTCTCGCGCGTGGCCGGCACCGCCGTCCCCTTCCCCGCGTTGTTGACGAGGACGTCGACGCGCCCGAACTGTCCGAGCGCCGCCTCGACGACCGTCGTGGCGCTTTCGGGCAGCGCCACGTCGGCGGCGACCGTGATCGCACGCCGGCCGGCCTGCTCGACCGCAGCGCGGGTGGCCTCGAGGCGGTCCGTTCGGCGCGCGGCGAGCACGAGGTCTGCGCCGGCCTCGGCCAGCGCCGTGGCGAAGGCCACCCCGAGGCCCGAGGATGCGCCGGTTACGATCGCGACCTTGCCGTCCAGCCGGAAGCGGTCGAGCACCGTGGTCATGTCTGTCCTCTCTGCTCGCCGCCGGGCGGGCCGGTGAAGGCCGGCGCCGTCGCGAGGCGATCGCTGGTCCCGGCGGCTTCGTCGTGGTAGGCGGCCAGCGGCCCCGACCCGCTGGCCAGCACGGTCGAGATCAGGGCCCGCACGGCCGGCTCCCCCTCGGTTCTCGGGTTCGTCAGCAGTACCAGGTCGATCGTGCCGAGTTCCGGCAGCCGGTGTCCTGGGCCGAGCCGGGTGAGCTGAGGCGGGACAAGGCTGGCCGCCATGGCCGAGATGCCGATCCCCGCGGCAACGGCGGCGATGAGGCCGTTGACGGTATGACAGACGCAGGCGCTGCGGAACGGCAGCCGGGCCCGGTTCAGCACCCGCTGCATCTCGGCACGGGAGACGCTGGGCCTCGCGTAGACGACAAGGGGCAGGGGCCTGGTCATGTCCAGCGTGGTCGACGGGGTGCCAACCCACACGAGACGGTCGCGCCGTACCAGCTGGCTGCGCTCCTCGCCCGTCGGGCGGTAGCCGATGAACACATCGAGTCTGTGGTCGGCCAGCCGATGGTGCAGCAGGGCGCTCTGATCGAGGGTCAGGACGAAGTCGACGAGCGGATTGTCTCGCCGGAAGGCGCGAAGTATCTGGGGCAGGCCGGTGAGGGCGAGGTCGTCCGAGATGCCGATGCGCAGCCGCCCGCGCGGACGCGAGCCGCTGAAGTAGGCGTCAGCCTGATCGCTGGCGGCCAGGATATTGCGCGCGAATCCGGCCATCGCCTCGCCGTCGGCTGTCAGGGCGACCGAATGGGTGTCACGCAGCACGAGCGCCCTGCCGACGCGCTGCTCGAGGCGGCGAATGTGCTGGCTGACGGTCGGCTGCTGGATGCCGAGCCGGGCGGCGGCACGGGTGAAACTGCCGGTCTGCTCGACGGCGAGGAAGGTCGCCAGAAGCTGCGGCTCGTAGCCAGTCATGACGAGTCATAATAACAGTCAGGTGTGCAATTGCAGTTCCCTATGAGCCTTCAGCAACTGAGAATGGCGGGGTACCACCGGCGACGGGGAAGGCTGTCCAGTGATCACCGCCAAGTCGACGCGGCAGCCAGCCCGCTCTCGACACGGCGGCTGGGCGCCTGCCTCCCCGGTCGCGGTAGCGGCGCCCCGGGTCTCACCGGGCGTCGCGCTGGCGGCGGTCTCGCTGACCGCGTTCTTTGTCGGCCTGAGTACGACGATGCTCAGCGTTGCGGTTCCCGCGATCGTCCGGGACTTCCACGCCGGGTCGCTGGCGGCTACCTTTGTCATTCTCGCGCCGTCGGTCACCTGCACCGCGCTCATGCTCAGCATGGGCCGCATCGGCGATCTTGTCGGCCGCCGGAACGTCTACCTGGCGGCCATCGGCGCGTTCACCGTGGCCAGCCTGTTCGCGGCGGTTACCCCGTCGGTGTGGCTGCTCATCACGCTGGAAGCCTGCCAGGCGATCGGGACCGCCGCGCTCTGGGCCAACAACGCTGCCCTCGTGCTCGAGCTGGTGCCGGCGGGCCGCGCCAATCACGCGCTCGGCGTCTACTACGCCTCTGTCTCCGCCGCGCAGCTGATCGGCCCGTCGGTCGGCGGCGCGATCGCCAGTGCCGCGGGCTGGCGGTGGATCTTCCTGATGAGCGTGCCGGTGGGAATCATCAGCCTGCTGGCGTGCCGGGCCGTCCTGCCTCGCGGCACCGGACGGGAACGCGGCCTGCCGGCCGACCTTCCCGGCAACGTCCTCGTGCTGATAGGCCTGTGCGGGCTCATCGTCAGTCTCTCGCTCAGCCAGACCAGCGGCTGGCTGAGCCCGCCGGTCATCGGCGGCACCGCCGCCTCGGTCGTCCTGCTCGCCGCCTTCGCCGTCCGGGAGCTGAGGGTCGCGCACCCGCTCCTGAACCTGCGGATGTTCGCCGACCGCCCGCTGACGCTCGCGATGGCCTCGGCCTGTGCCAACGCCATGGCCCAGTGGAGTCCCGTGCTTCTCATGGTGCTGTATTTCCAGGCAGTTTCGGGCGACAGTGCTCTCGATGCCGGAGTGAAGATAACGCCGCTGCCGGTGGTGTCCGTGATAGCCGCTGTCTCAGCCGGGCGGCTCAGCCAGCGGGTGCGCACCGACACGCTCGTCGTGGTCGGCTCCGGCCTGGCGTTCGCTGGCATCGCGTTCCTCGCGGTCGCCATCGGCGGCAGCTATCCGGCGATGCTGGTCGCACTCGCCCTCATCGGCCTCGGCAGCGGTATCTTCGGGCCCGCCAACTCCCAGATCGTGATGTCCCGGGGACCGCAGCTGAGCGGCGGCGTTCTCAACGGCAGCAGGGTGATGTTCTCCGAGGTCTTCTATCTGGTCAGCACCACCGTCGTGCTGACGATCGTCACCACGCCGCTAGCTCCGGGACTGCGCCGCCAGTTCTACGCCGGCACCGTGTCCCGCCTGCCACACGCGGTCGCGCTTCAGCTGCTGACCGGCTACAAGCACGCCATCCTCGTCCTCACCGCACTGGCGCTCACCGGAACCATCGCGGCCTTTGCCAGCCGCACCGGGGGCAGCGTGCGTACCCGG
>JASHQP010000434.1 GCA_030039095.1 Streptosporangiaceae bacterium | reverse complement strand
GACCGCGGCGGCCGATCTGCTGTCGGGGCCGGGCGGGCTGGCGTCTTACCTGCGCACCCGGCTGGCGCCGGGCACGGTCGCGTCGGTGAGCCTGCCGCTGGACGTCGGCACCGCCACCGAGACCATCCCGGTGCAGTTGCGCCGGGCGGTGGCGGTGCGCGACCGCCGCTGCCGGTTCCCCGGCTGCGACCAGCCGGTGGCCGCGTGCCAGCCGCACCACGTCGTGCCCCGCGCCCAGGGCGGCCCGACCTGCCTGGCTAATTTGCTGCTCTTGTGCACGTTCCATCATCTGATCGCCGTGCACCGGTGGGGGTGGGGCATCGCCCTGCACCCCGACGGCAGCGTCACCGCGACCAGCCCTAACGGGAACAGGACCCTGCACAGCCATGGGCCGCCGCCCGCCGCAGCCGCCTGACCGCGGCACGGAGTCACGCCCACTCATCGGTGACGATCACTCAGCCTGGCCAAGCTTGGTACCCGGCGCCGTCCGCCTGGGCCGAGCACCGGATTGCCACCATGCGCACTCCCGTTCGTAATGCGGCGGGCCTATCCTCTGAATCGGCGCAGCACGCGCCCGCTAGGTAAAGCGCGGAGGGAGCACGGATGCGTACGCAGGTCGCGATCGTCGGCGCGGGGCCGGCCGGGCTGCTGCTGGCGCACCTGCTGCGGCTGCGCGGCATCGAGTCGGTGGTGATCGAGGCCCGCCGCCGCGACTACGTCGAGCAGCGGGTCCGGGCGGGCGTGCTGGAGCAGGGCACGGTGGAAACGCTCGCCGACGCTGGCGTCGGGGAGCGGATGCTGCGCGAGGGCCTGGTCCACCACGGCATCGAGCTGCGGTTCGGCGGCCAGGGCCACCGGATCGCGTTCGAGAAGCTGGTGCCCGGCCGCGCGATCACCGTCTACGGCCAGCAGGAAGTCGTGAAGGACCTGATCGCGGCGCGGCTCGCCGCGGGCGGGGAGATCCTCTTCGAGGTCGCCGACGTGGTGCCGGAGGGCTTCGGCGGCCCCGGTCCGCAGGTGTCGTTCACCCACGAGGGCGAGCGCAAGATCATCCAGGCCGACTTCATCGCGGGCTGCGACGGGTTCCACGGGATCTGCCGGGATGCGATCCCGGCAGGCGTGCTGACGTTCTTCGACAAGGAATACCCGTTCGGCTGGCTCGGGGTCCTCGCGGGTGTGGCGCCGTCCTCGGAAGAGCTGATCTACTCGAGCAACCCCCGGGGCTTCGCCCTGCACAGCATGAGGAGCCCGACCCTGAGCCGCTTCTACCTGCAGGTGGCACCCCACGAGGACATCGCGGACTGGCCCGACGACCGGATCTGGGCTGAGCTCGCGGCCCGGCTGGAGACCGTGCCCGGCTGGAGCCTGTCCACCGGCCCGGTGCTCGAGAAGGGCGTCACGGCGATGCGCAGCTTTGTGGCCGAGCCGATGCAGTACGGCCGGCTGTACCTGGCGGGGGACGCCGCGCACATCGTGCCGCCGACCGGCGCCAAGGGGCTGAACCTGGCAGCCTTCGACGTCACGGTGCTCACCGAGGCGCTCGACGCCTGGTACGCCACCGGCGACGCGGCGCTGCTGGACGGGTACTCCCGCGCCTGCCTGCGCCGGGTATGGCGGGCGCAGCACTTTTCCTGGTGGATGACGACGCTGCTGCACTCGTTCGACTCCTACGACGCGTACGACCGGCGCCTGCAGGAGTCCTATCGGGACTACGTGTGCACGTCGGAGGCGGCGTCGACCTCGCTGGCCGAGAACTACGTGGGCCTGGGCCGCTGGCGGTCGCCGGGCTGATAGGTGTCACAGTTCCGGGTAATGCCTTGTCTTCAGGGAAAGCACCAAACAGGAGGCAAGGTCATGCGGATCTTCGTGACGGGAGCGACCGGGGTGCTGGGCCAGCACCTCGTTCCTGCCCTGGTGGCGGCGGGCCACGAGGTCACCGGCACCACGAGGACGCCCGGCAAGGCCGGGATGCTGCGCGAGGCGGGCGCGGAGCCGGTGGTCCTCGACGGGCTGGACCGCGATGCGGTGATCGCGGCGGTGCAGGCCGCGGCGCCGGAGGTCATCGTGCACGAGATGACGGCGCTGGCAGACATGCGAAGCCTGCGTAACCTCGACAAGGTATTCGTCACCACGAACCAGCTGCGGACCCAGGGGACCGACAACCTGCTGGCCGCCGCCGCGCAGGCGGGCACCCGCCGGTTCATCGCGCAGAGCAACACGAACGCGACAGCACGGTCCGGCGGGCCGGTCAAGACCGAGGACGACCCGCTCGACGCGCAGCCCGTCCGGTCGGCGACCGGGATGGTCGCGGCGGTCGAGCACGTGGAGCACGCCGTGCCGCTGGAGGCACCGGAGGGACTCGTGCTGCGCTACGGCAACTTCTACGGGCCGGGCGCGTCGGACGCCATGCTGGACATGCTGCGCAAGCGCCAGTTCCCGGTGATCGGCGGCGGGGCCGGGATCTGGTCGTTCATCGAGATCAGTGACGCCGCGGCCGCGACCGTTGCCGCGGTCGGCCGGGGCGCGCCCGGCGTCTACAACATCGTGGACGACGACCCGGCGCCGGTCGCGGAGTGGCTGCCGTACCTGGCCAAGGTGGCGGGCGCGAAGCCCCCGCTGCGCCTGCCCGCCTGGCTCGGCCGGCTGCTCGCCGGGGACTTCGTCGTGGCCCAGATGACAGCCGCGCGCGGCTCCTCGAACGAGAAGGCGAAGAAGGAGCTCGGCTTCCAGCCGCGGTACCCGAGCTGGAGGGAAGGGTTCCGTGCCTGGGCCGGCCGGTGAGCCGGCGGCCGAGTACCGGCCGCTGCTGTTCTCCATCGCGTACGGGATGACCGGCTCGGTGGGCGACGCCGAGGACATCGTGCAGGACGCGTTCCTCGGCATGACTCGCTCACGCCGGGCTGGAACCACGATCGGCGACCCGAAGGCGTACCTGACCACGGCGGTGACGCGGCTGGGCATCAACTACCTGAGCTCGGCCCGGGTGCGGCGCGAGACGTACGTGGGGGACTGGCTGCCGGAGCCGATCGTGGTGCCCGCGGGCGACCCCGGGCCTGCCGAGCACGCGGAGCTGGCCGATTCGCTGTCGATGGCGTTCCTCGTCATGCTCGAGGAACTCTCGCCGGTGGAGCGGGCGGTGTTCATGCTCCGTGAGGTGTTCGGCTACCGGTACCCGGACGTGGCGCGGATCACCGGCAAGACCGAGGTGAACTGCCGGCAGATCTTCGCCCGCGCCCGGCACCGCATCTCGGCCGGGGCGCAGGCGCGCGATACCGAGCCACCGGCGGGGCTGCGGGGGCGGCGCGCCGAGGGCGAGGAACTGGCCCGCAGGTTCTTCGAGGCCGCGGCCGGCGGGGACATGGACTCGCTGCTCGAGATGCTCGCGCCCGACGTCGTCTTCCACGGGGACGGAGGCGGCAAGGCGCAGGCGGTCGGGCGGCCGCTGGCGGGCCGCGAGCGCGTCATGCGGCTGATCGCCGGCATTTTCCGCCGTGGCCGCCTCGTGGACGCCTCGCTGCGGCTGGCATGGGTCAACGGCCAGCCCGGTGCCGTGCTGCACGACGCCCAGGGGCGCGTGGCCACCGTGGTCGAGCTCGAGGTCGCCGGCGGCGTGATCCAGGCGGTGCGCGCCGTCGTCAACCCCGACAAGCTCCGGCACCTCGGGCCGGTGTCGGACATAGCCCTGCGGCCAGGGAAGGAAGCGGGCCCGGGGTAACCCGGCGGCCTGCGGCCTCTAGCTGCCGTCGTCCCAGCGCAGCACGATGCGGCCCTGGAGGCCGGGGATCGGCAGCGACACCTCCGCGGCCACGGCGTCGCGTTCCGCGGCCGACCGGAGTGCTCACCGGCGTGAGCGACCTGCCGAGTGCCCGGAACGCTGCCGCGGCGTGCCGCACGCCCAGTCCCGCCCAGCGGCCGAAGGACTGCGGCGTGGCCGGGCCGTAGATGTGCAGGTACCGGCGTGCCAGCTCGAGACGCGCGTCGCCGGGGTCGGCCTCGGGCGGCGGCACCGTCCACACCATCGACGACCGCGGTGGTCACGCCGACGACCGTACCCGCATCGCCCGTTGAACCGATCGTGGTCCGTCTCCGTTGTGTCAGAGGGACAGACGAGCCGAGGAGCTGTGTTGTCTGCTTCGCAGGTAGATATGGGAACCGCCAGCGACCGCCTGCGGCTGGCCGCGGGCGGGCAGGAGGAGCCCCGGACCGCGTGGTGGCGGCGGCTGTGCCTGTCCTCGTTCGCCGTGGCCGGGGTCACGGCCCTGATCCTGTGGGTGGCCGTCTCCGATCTGCTGAAGCAGGGCCGGCTGGAGGCCGTGCTCTCCGCGGGCCGGGCCGAGCTCGCCGCTCCGCTTCTGGTGGTGCTGGTCGTGGTCACCGGCATCTGCGAGCGGATATGGCCGGCCGAGCGCCGGCCGGTCCTGGCCCGCGGTCACGTTCAGGACGCGTGCTTCCTGGCCCTGCACGCGCTCGTGGTGATCCCGCTGATGACGCTGCTCAGCGTCGGGGCTGCCGTGCTTATCAGCAGCCATGCCAGCTGGATCGAGCTGCGGTCGACGCAGACCTGGCCGGGCTGGCTGCTGATCCCGGTCACCGTGGTCGCGATGGACCTCGCGAACTGGCTGGCGCACTACGCCGACCACCGGCTCGATCTGCTGTGGCGCTTTCACGCCCTGCACCACAGCCAGGAGGAGCTGAGCGTGCTCACGTCCTTCCGCGCGCACCCGCTCATGCACACGACCGGGTTCCTCCTGGCGGCCGTCCCGGTCGCGATCTTGATGCCGACCCGCGCGATCGCCCCGGTGGTGATCACGGTCTACGTGTGCATCGGCACCCTCCAGCACGCCAACCTGCGCTGGACCTTCGGCCCGGTCGGCCGGGTGATCGTCAGCCCCGCCTATCACCGGCTGCACCACGCGCCCGACACCCAGCAGGCCAACCTCGGCGTCGCGCTCACGATCTGGGACGTGCTCGCCGGCCGCGCGACGTTCCCCGCCCGCGCCGACGCCGTGGGACGCACCGGCCTCGACGGCCGGCCGGTCCCCGTCGAGCAGGACAGCGCCAGCGTGCCGGCCCTGCTGCTGATGGCCGGGCAGCTCATCGAGCCATTCCAGGCCCAGCGCTGACCCCTCGGCCTCCACATCTGGTGAGTTCCGGGTAGTTGCGGTCAATGTCCAGGCAGACGTCTTGAGATCTTCACCATCGCCTGCCCGGAGATCAGCCGGGACACCGCACGCGACCTCGCGGCGGTCACGCGCTGGCTGGGCCGAGCCACCGGGTGAGGGGCGGCTGCGCCGCCGGGTCGCCGTCGCCACGCGACCACGCCACGTAACCATCTGGCCGGATCAGCACCGTGCGGACGTCCGTCCAGTCCTCCCGGTCCTCGGCGAGGCTCGCGGTGACGACCTCGAGCCGGCCGGAGTAGCCGCCGGCCGTGCCGGCCGTGCAGAAGACGGGCTCCTCGCGGCCGTGATCGCCGCCGAGGCCGAGCAGCACAAACCGCGCGCCGGCCAGCAGCCCGAACACGCTGGCCGCCGGGGCGCCGCGCAGCGCGAGGTCGGGCACGCGGCGGCCGCCGTCCGGGTAGCCCACCCCGAGCCCGGACAGCCGGACGGCGAGTTCACGGTTGAGTGAGGAGTGAGTCGCGAGCAGCCGGTTGAACCGGTCCCGCAACGCCACACCCTCCCTGGTCGGGTTCGCCAGCAGCGCGCACTGGGCGAGCGTGTCCTCCACGACCTCGAGTCCGACCGGGTGCCGCTCGGCCTGGTAGCTGTCGAGCAGCCAGCCGGGGGCCCAGCCGTTCAGCGTGGCCGCGAGCTTCCACGCCAGGTTGGTGGCGTCCTGCAGACCCAGGTTCAGGCCCTGCCCGCCCGCGGGGTAGTGGATGTGGGCCGCGTCCCCGGCCAGCAGCACCCGGCCGGCGCGGTACGAATCCGCCTGGCCGGTCGCGTTGCTCACCCGGCTCAGCCACGCGTCCGGGGTCTCGCGCAGGCCGTAGTCGGTGCCTGCCAGCCGCAGCGCGCTGGCGCGCAGCTCACCGGCCGTGACCGGCCCTTCCGTCCGGTCGTACAGGGTCGCGTGGTCGACCGTGACGAGCCGGTACCGGCCGCCGCCGAGGGCGAGCACGTACATCGACCCACCGGGCAGGTTGAGGGTCAGCGCGCGTCCCTGCGGCGGGTCGGTCAGCTCGACGTCGCCCATGACGTTGCTCCACGTGGGCCGCGTTCCGGTGAAGCCGATCCCGGCTGCCTCGCGCACCGTGCTTCCGCCGCCGTCGCAGCCCACCACGTACGCTGCCCGCATCACCCGCGGACCGGATGGGGTCATCACGTCGACGTCGACCCCGTCGGCGTCCTGCCGCAGGCCGGTGACGGTGTGTTCACGCAGGTAAGGCACGTCGAGCGAGGCCAGATGCTCCTCCAGCAGCTGCTCGGTGCGCACTTGCGGCAGGAATAACGTGAACGGGAACCGGGAGTCCAGGTGGCTGAAGTCCAGCCGGCTGGTGAGCATGGCAAAGTGCGACGAGGGCACCTGGATTCCCTCGTCCAGCCAGCGCCCGGCGATCCCGCGCATCGCGAACAACTCGATGGTGCGCGGGTAGAGCGTCATCGCCTTCGAGTGCGGCGGCCGCTCCGCCCGGCGTTCGAGCACGACGGGCCGGGCGCCGCCGCGGTGCAGTTCGGCGGCCAGCCACATGCCGACCGGCCCGCCCCCGGCGACCGCAACGTCGATCATGCCCCGGTCCCGCTGGGCGTCTCGTTCAAGGCGGTCTCCAGACAGGCGTAGTCGAGAGCGGTGCGGGGATCCCCGTGGCCCTCGCTCAGGCCGCCGGACAGGCGCAGCGACGCCACCGCCGCGCCGAAAGCGGCCGGCCCGATCCGCAGGCCGGCGGGGATGACGCCGTCGGCCGCGAGCGCCCGGCAGGCGCGCAGCGCGTGCCTGTCCTCGGCGGACGTCTCCGCCGCGGCGACGGCCGCGGCCTCCTCGACGTTGCCGCGGAACCACTCGGTCGCCAGGGCGAGGGCGCGCAGGAAACGGGTGAGCAGCGCGGGGTCGATGTCGCTTCGCACGCAGACCGCATTGAACGCGAAGTCGTCGCTGACCGGGCCGAGGTTGGTGAACCCGGCTTCCTCGGCCACGTAGTCGTACGGGACCATCTGCAGGGCCGCGTCGATGGCCGCGGCCTGCAGCGCCTTCCAGCGCTCGACGTGGGAGCCCTCGAGCGCCCATTCGTAATCGCCTGGGTAGGCCAGGCCGTGGGCGGCCAGCATGCGCTCGGCCACGTGCCGGGTGCCCTCCTTCAGGGACGACGTCCCGATCAGGCCGCCGCGCAGGTCCGCGACCGTCCGGTGCCGGCGCAGCGCGATCAGCGACAGCGGCGGCCGGTCGATGAGGCCGGCGGCAACCCGCAGCGGGCCGCCAGCGGCCGCGTCCGCGATCGTGCCTTCCGGGGCGGTGAGGGCGAGGCTGACGTCGCCGTCTCGCAGCGCCCGCGTCGTGCCCTCGGTCGTGCCGATGACGCGTGACGTCACGCTCAGCCCTTCGGCGCCGAAGAATCCGCGCCGCTGCGCCACCCACAGCGGGACGTTGACGTAGGCGGGCGCGACCACGCCGACCGTTATCTCTCGGTCTGCCACCGATGCCACCTCCTTCAGCCGGATTATCGCGGCTCAGGAACCGTCGGGCCAGCAGCCCCCGGAAGGGCGAAGCCCGTCGGCCAGGGTGTCCCGCTGCGACACGATCGCCTCGAGACCTGCCCTTGGCCGTGGGTCGGTGATGATCGAGAGGCGGAACAGGCGGCCGGTGCGGTCCGAGCCCTCAGCCACCTCTGAAGCATCGCGCACCGCCGCGTGCCGTTGCCACCCGCCTGCCCTATGGCAGGGCGACGGGTCAATGGGGCGAGCAGGATCCCGGCCTCGCCCGCCGCCTGACGCGTCACATGTCTGCGACCGGGCATCTGCCTCGGCCAGCGATGCTCAGGTGGCGGAGCGCCCGGTGCGCGGTGCCCGGCCACCTCAACCCGGCCGCCTACCCGCCGATTGCGCTCATCGGCCTGCTCGGCTGAAGGAACGCCGGGTCGTTGATGCCGTGGCCGGGCAGCTTGCCCCACATGGCGGTGCGCCAGGCCTCGGCCAGGCCGTCGTCTGACCCGCCAGTGCGCATCAGCGTCCGCAGGTCAGTCTCGGAGGTGGCGAACAGACAGTTGCGGACCTGGCCGTCTGCCGTGAGCCGGGTGCGATTGCACTCCCGGCAGAACGGGCGGGTGACCGCGCCGATGACTCCGACCCGCCCCGGCCCGCCATCGACCACGAAGCGTTCCGCGGGAGCGTCGCCACGGGGCTCCCGGTCCGGCTGAAGGGTGAATTCCCCGCTCAGGCCGACCAGGATCTCGGCCGCCGTGATCATGCGATTCCGGTCCCAGGATCGCTGTGCGTCCAGCGGCATCTGCTCGATGAAGCGCAACTCGTAGCCGTTCGCCAGCGCCCACCGCAGCAGGGGCACGGCCTCGTCGTCGTTGATGCCTCTCATCAGCACCGCGTTGAGCTTGATGGGGTGCAATGCCGCCTTGTCCGCGGCGGCCAGGCCGGCGAGTACATCGGGCAGCCGGTCGCGCTTCGCGAGCTCGGCGAACCGGTCGCGGCGCAGCGTGTCGACCGAGACGTTGACCCGGTCGAGCCCGGCATCGCGCAGCGCGGCGGCGCGGTGACGCAGGCCAATCCCGTTGGTCGTCAGCGAGATCTCGGGCCGGGGGCGGAGTGAGGCGATCCCGGCGACGATGGATTCCAGGCTCCTGCGCAGCAACGGCTCGCCGCCGGTAAACCGTACTTGGCTGACGCCAAGCCGCTCCACGGCAATCCGAACGAGCCGGGTGATCTCGCCGTCGGTCAGCAGATCCGGGGACGGCAGCCAGTCCAGCCCTTCCGCTGGCATGCAATACGCGCAGCGGAGGTTGCAACGGTCCGTCACCGAGACGCGCAGATCGGTCGCTACCCGGCCATGGGAATCGACGAGCCGCCTGTCCGCGTCTCGCCTGCGATTCCCGGGAAGCCTCGGCGCCGGTGTCGCGGGTGCGGTGGTCAAATCCGGCCTTCGGGGATGCCCGGCTACATCGAATAGAGCTTGTGCGTGATCAGCCAGCGGTCGGAGGTCCTGGCCAGGCTGAAGACATCGTCGCCGGTTACCTGCTGGTCGCCGAGCTTGAGGGTGAAGGCCGCACGCGCGGTGCCGATGGTGTCCGCTACCTGGATATCCAGGCCGGCCAGGGTCTCCTCGAGGGAGCCGTGTTCCTTCAGCAGAGTCTGCACGAGCTCGATGAACTCCGCGAGCGAGGACGTCTCGACGCTCGCTTCCGACATCGAGCGATGGGTGACCGTCGCGTCCGGCACGAACGCCTCGTCGAAGTCGGCCCGGCTGCCGGTCCGGACCCCGTCGAGGTAGTGCGAGATGGTAGCGGCAACCAGTTCCTTGTCGTCACTCATGACGCTCGCCTTTCTGCGTACGGTAGGGGTTATTCGCCGTCGGCCATGGCAACCTGCACGGCAATGTCAGAGAATGCCGGGGCGTTTCCGAGGTCGGCGAAGACCGGCTCTATAACGGCGTGAACGGTGCTCTTCTCGTCGGCGTACTTCCGCCACTGGCCCATCGGCGACATGACGATGCCCGGGGGGACCTCCTCGGAGATCGCAACCTTGGCGTAGAAGGCACCCCGCTGATTGAAGACCTTGACTCGCTGCCCGTCGGCGATGCCGCGTGCGCCCGCGTCGGCCGGATTCACCGTCAGGATCTGGCCGCCCTGCACGCGACGGTGCCGGGGCAGGTTCCCGTACGTGGAGTTGAGGAAGGCGTGCGGTTTGGGCGTGAGCAGGCTCAGCGGGTAGTTCTTCGCGAGTTCGGGGTCGGTGAAGGGCGATTCTCGCCTGGGCGTGTAGCAGGGAAGGGGATCGACCGGGTTCGACGGCATGGCGCCGGTGTAACCCTGGCGGAAGAGCGGCAGGACCATGTTCCCCTGGTCCCTGGCCATGGACGACTCGAGTTCGCATTTCCCGGACGGGGTGGGGAAGTTCCCCTGGGCGTGCGGGGCGAAGGTCTCGGGTGCTCCCACCTTGAGCCGGGCGTAGCCGTGCGCCTTCAGGTACTCCATATCGATGCCGTCCAGGACCGGCGCGGACCAGTCGAGGGAATCCCGGGCGAGTTCTTCGTCGGAACGGGAGAAGCAGGCCTCCTGGTAGCCCATCCTGGCTGCCAGCCGGCGGAAGAGCTCCGCGTTGGGAATGGCCTCTGCCAGCGGCTCTATCGACGGCGTGTTCAGGGTGAGGTACAGATGGCCCCAGGAGAACATCAGGTCGAGCTGCTCGAGCTGGGTCGTCGCCGGAAGGACGAAGTCGGCGAAGTCGGCCGTGTCGGTCTGGAAGTGCTCACTGACCACCGTGAACAGGTCATCGCGCATCAGCCCGGCCACGACCTTCTGCTGCGAGGGCACCACCACGAGAGGGTTGCAGTTATAGACGAAGAGTCCCTTGATGGGCGGGTCGAGGTCGAGCTCGCCGGTGAGAGCCGGCCCCAGCAGGAACTGATTCAGGACCCTGGGTGATCCCTCGATGAGATCGGGATGGCTGACGACGTCGTCCGGGCCGCCGTTCCACCGGACCGGGAATGACCACAGCGGAATCTGGCACAGGCCACCGCCCGGGCGGCGCCAGGAGCCGGCCAGGGCGGGCAGGCAGGCAATGGCCCGGACCGTCTGGCCGCCATTCGGGTGCCGCTCGATCGCCACCCCGATCCTGATGACGGAGGGCTGGGTGCTCACGAATTCCCTGGCCAGGCGGCGTATGTCGGCCGCGGGTACGCCGGTCTCCTCGGCTGCCCACTCGGGTGTGTACTGACGCGCTCGTTCGGCGAGCGCATCGTAACCAACGGTGTACCGCCTGACGTAGTCTTCGTCGGTGAGATTCTCGGTGATGATCACGTTGATCATCGCGAGAGCGAGCGCCCCGTCTGTTCCCGGGCGGATCTTGATGTGCCAGTCGGCGTGCTGTGCCGTGCGGTTAGCCACCGGGTCGATGACCACGAGTTTCGCGCCGCGCCGCTGAGCGTCGCGGACAATGGGCCACAGGTGCACGTTGGTGCTGATCGCGTTGTTCGCCCACAGGATGATGTACTTGGAATTGATAATGCTCTCGGGCTCGCATCCGGGCGTCGGTCCTACCGTCATCAGATACGCCGTGCATACGCCGGAGTCGCAGAAGGTGCGCTCGCTGATCGTCGCGCCCATCTTGTTGAAGAACGCGTCCCCGACATTGAGCCCGTTGACCAGGCCTTCGGTGCCGAGATAGCTGAACGGCAGGATCGCCTGGGCGCCGTCGCGGCGGATGATCTCTTGGAACCGGCCGGTAATCTCGTCGAGGGCCTCGTCCCAGGCCACCCGCTCGAACCGGCCGGCTCCCTTCGGGCCGACCCGGCGCATCGGGTATTGGAGCCGGTCAGGGCTGTACACCTTGTCGAGGAAGTTGTTGATCTTCACGCACAGCGCACCCCGGGTGAAGGGATGCTCGGGAGCCCCGACGACCTCGGTCGCCCGGCCGTTCTCGACGGTGACGAGCATGGCGCAGGTGTCCGGGCAATCCTGCGGGCAGGCCGCCCGCACGACGACCTTGTCCAGATCGGGCGGCGGCGGCGAGAAATCGTCGGGAGCCCAGTTGATGGCAGAGACGGTCATGGCAAGTCCTCCCGAGCCCGACAGCGGCGCTGCGGCCCAGACCCGCGGGCCCGCTCGGTGCTCGGGCGGCCCGGCCAGGACATCGCAGCCCGGCATGGCCAGTGTCCGTCCGCCATGGCGCGGTCGGCTTGTCTCTCTGGGCAGCGCGTTTGCTGCTGGGAGCAGAGATTGCGGACCTTCGGCGTACCTGCCCTGCGCGGCGTAGTGCTGCCGGTACGCCGAGGGGCTCAGTCCGTACATGCGTTTGAACCCCCGGCTGAACAGCGCGAGATTGGGCATGCCCCATCGCGCCGCGATGCGGCCGACCGGGGTTTCCGCCATGGCAGGATCCAGCAGGGCTCGCCGGCACCGTTCCAGGCGGCGCAGCCGGATCCACTCGAGTACCGGCATCTTCTGCGAAGCGGTGAAGATCGTGTAGAGGTAGCGCCGGGAGATGTAGTGAGCCTCTGCGATACGCGCCGGGGTCAGACCGGGGTCACCAAGGTTGTCCTCGACGTAGCCGACCACCTTCTGGCACAGCGCCCGGTCAAGGGCGGACCCCATGCCCGGATCTGACAGGATCTCCAGCATCGTCGTGGTGACCAGATCGGCTGCCGTGTCGCCTAGCCGGGCCGAAACGCGGGCATCGGGCGCCGTCACCTGCTCACGCAGCCCGCGCAGGTACGCGGCGAGGATCGGGCCGGCCGCTCCGCTGGAGGACAGGTCCCGCGCGGTGAGATCCCGGGATTGTGCCGCAGAGAACGCGAACCCGGCGCGCGGGAAGGTCGCGATCATCAGGTCCCAGTCCGCCGCCGGGAACGACCAGCGGAAGCTCCTGCTGGTCTCGTAGATCACCAGGCCGCCGGGGCTGAGCCGCGCGGTGCGGCCATCCTGGGTGACGTCGGCCCGGCCCGCCAGGAGCAGGCCCACCTGCAGCAGGTTCCTGCCGCCGCGCTTCCTGATCGTGTCGTCCGTCCGCACGCAGGCCTGAGGCCTGGATGAGAGCTCGGACACCAGGGCCTGCCCCAGCCAGGCGCTGGCGAGCTTCCCGGAGAACTGGTGCTCGGCCGACTCCCGCACCTCGAGCGGGACGAACGTCCTGGACAGAGCATCGGCCCAGTAACGACAGCGCTCGGCCTGGCACACATCTGAGGTTTGGTACACGACAGTCACTGCGATCTTCCCTTTGTCGCTCAGGTCATGGTGTCTCCGCTACCTCGCGGTTCCGCTGGATCGGTGCGTAGCCGGATACTGGAAAGGGCGGCCCGGCCGCAGCCGGCCGGACCCGGCACGCCGTCCGGGAAGCACTCGGCGACATCGGCGACGGCGGACACGATGTTCCGGTAGCCGGTGCAGCGGCAGAGCACGCCGGAAAGCTGCCCGGGCAGCTCGTCCCGCGTCACGCCGGGCTGGTGCGCGAGCAGGTCGTAGGCGCTGAGCAGGAAGCCGGGCGTGCAGAAGCCGCACTGAAGCGCGTGGTGGTGGGAGAAGGCCCGCTGCAGCGGGTGCGGATCGGCGGGGGTGCCGAGGCCCTCGATCGTCACGATGTTCGCACCGCCGCACTGAACGGTGAACAGCAGGCAGGAACGCACCGCGACGCCGTCGTGAAGGATCGTGCACATGCCGCAGACGCCGTGCTCACAGCCCAGGTGGGTGCCGGTCAGGCCGAGCTGCTCGCGGATGGTGTCGGCGAGGGTCATCCGCGGCGGAACCCGGACGGTCGTCTCCTTCCCGTTGACGGTGAAGGTTACCGGCAGCAGTTCATCGGCGGCGGCCCGGACGACCTCTGCCTGGTCACCCGGCCCGGCCCCGGTGTCACAACGCGGGGTCCCGGCGCTGCCTGGCCGGATCCCGGCGGTCATGACCGGGCCTCCGCACTGGCCGCGGCGCTGCGGTAGGCGCGGACGAGCTCGCGGGCCGCGAGCGCCGTCAGCAGGCGGCGCCGGTACGCCTGCGAGCCGTGGGCATCCCCGGCGGTATCGACGATGTCCGCCAGCGGCGCGAGCCGCTCGCGCAGCGCCTCGTCGGAGGGGTCTCGATGGTGCGCGGCCAGGACCTCCCCTAGTTCGGTCGTGACGTCACGGGCTACCGGGCGGTGGGATATGCCGAACGCGGCCAGCACGGCCCGGGCGACCGCGCCGCCCACGACGCGGACACGCGTGACGACGCCGGCGATGGCGAAGTCTCCGTGCCGGCGTGCGACCTCGGCAAAGCCGAAGCCCTCGCCGGCCTGGGCGACGGGGAATTCCACTGCGGCCAGGACCTCGTCGGCGGCCAGCGCGGTCGTCATCGACCCGAGGAAGAATCCGCCGGCCGGCAGTCGGCGGCGGCCGGCCGGCCCGGCGATGTCGAGCGTGGCGCCCAGGCAGCAGGAGATGGCTGGCAGTTCGGCCGCCGGATCGGCGTGGGCCAGGCTCCCGCATATCGTGCCCCGGCTGCGCACCTCGCGGTGACCCACGAACGGCAGCGCCAGTCCGAGCGCCGGGACGGCCGCGGCGAGCGGGCTGTGCTCGACGTCGCGCTGCCGCACGGTGGCGCCGACGCGCAGGACGCCGTGCCGGACTTCGAGCGTATCCAGGCCGGCCACCGCGTTGATGTCGATGAGCGTCTGCGGCCGGGCGAGCCGCATCGCCAGCAGCGGCGCCAGCGACTGCCCTCCGGCGAGCACCTTGCCCTCGTCGCCGGCGGCGGCCAGTTCGGCCACCGCGCCGCCCAGGGTGGCGGGCCGGACGTAAGAGAACGGGGCGGCTTTCACGGCACGGTCTCCGGCGGTCTCATCGGCCAGTGAACTTCGGCGGGCGCTTGGCGGTGAACGCGTCGACGCCCTCGGCGAAATCGTGGGTGGCGCGCAGCATCGCGTATGCCTTGCGCTCGAGCTCGATCCCGGTGTACAGGGGGCCGTCGGAACCCTTGTCAAGAACCTCCTTGGCCGTCCGCAGCGCCGCCGGGGACAGCCCGAGCATCAGCGTGACCAGCCGCTCCACCTCCGCGTCCAGGGCGGCCCGATCGGCGCAGGTGGCCGCGGTCAGCCCCCAGTCCGATGCCTGCTCGGCACCGATGCGGGTGCCGGTGAGCACGTGGAATTTGGCCCGGCTGAGCCCGATCAAGCGGGCGAGCCGCTGCGACCCCCCGCTGCCGGGGATCATGCCCAGCCGGATCTCCGGCAGGGCGAACTGGCTGCGGGCCGTGGCCAGGCGGATGTCGCAGGAGAGTGCGAGCTCGAGCCCGACACCGAAGCAGTAACCGTCGATGGCGGCCAGGACGGGCTTGGTGCTTCGTGCGGGAGCGGTGATGTCATGTCCGAGCGCGGTGAAGTCGAAGGGCTCGACCTCCATGAACCCGGCGATGTCGCCGCCGGAGGAGAAGTGCTCCCCGTCGGACCTGACGACGATCACGTTGACGTTCTCGTCGTGCTCGAGTTCGGCGAAGCACTCACCGACCACCCTGCGCATCTCCCAGGTGACGACGGTGTACTTGCCGTTGGACAGGGTCACGGTGGCGACACGGCCCTCGTGTCCGCGTTCGACGATGACGGTTCCGCCGGTCAGTGCCATGATCAGCGATCATCTCCATTCGTGGCGTCATCCAGGAGTTGCTGCAGCACGCTGCCGTGCAAGGGAAGCGACATGATCTCGACGCCCGCGCAGGCCATGGCATCGGCGACGGCGTTGGCGATCGCGACCGGGAAGATCATCGCCGCCCCCTCGCCGCATCCCTTGGCGCCCAGCGCGGTGACCGGGCTGGGCGTGACCGTATGGTCGGTAATCAGCTGATAATCCGCGTCGGCGGCGGTCGGGCACAGGTAATCGACGAATGTTGCGGACGTGGGCTGACCGTCCTGGTCGTAGCGCAACTCCTCGAACAGCGCGCCGCCGAGGCCGTGCGCGAGCGCACCGTGGACCTGCCCGTCGAGCAATTGCTGGTTGAGCACGGTGCCCGCGTCATGCACCGTCGATACCCGGTCCAGCGTGATCTGCAGGGTGTCGCGGTCGACCCGCACGGCCACGACCTGGGCGACGAACCCGTAGCACAGGCTGGAGTTGACCCGGTCATCTGACGTGGGGGCGGTGGCCTGCGGTGGCGCGAAGGCCGCCTCTTCGTACAGCCGGGCGCTGGTGCCCTGGCCCAGTGCGCCCGGATCCCAGTGCACCAGGCCCGCGGCGTGCCGGAAGGCGACCGCGCGCTCGGGCTGGTCCCGGTCACGCACCTGGGCGCTGGCCAGTTCCAGCCGCTCGGCCGGCACGGCCAGCAGGACGGAGGCGGCCGCCCGGATGGTGGCGGCGATGCGATCGGTGGCCTGCACCACCGCGCTGGTCACGAGCGGGGCGAAGCGCGATGAATAGCTGCCCGAGGTGATCGTCCACGGCGTGGTCGCGGTGTCCATCTCGACCACCACCCGGACCTTGTCCGGCGGCAGTCCGAGCAGGCCTGCGACCAGGTCGCGCGCCACCGTGGCGTGACCCTGGCCCTGCGGCACGCTGCCGAGCAGCACCGTCACCGTGCCCTGCAGGTCGACGGCCACACGCACATGCTCGGTCGAGCCGGACTTGCCTCGGCCGGCGGCGCGCTGGTCGGCGGGGGTCGCCAGGCTGACGTAGCCGATGTTCGTGGCCGAGGGGTCGACGATCGTGGCGACGCCGATTCCGTAGTAGTCGCCCGATTGCCGGACGAGTTCCTGACGGCGCCTCAGCTCATCGAGGTCGGCGTTGGCCACCGCCAGTTGCACGGCCTTGTCGTAGTCCCCGGAGTCGTACACGCCGCCGGTGGGCGTCGCGTAGGGGAACGCCGCGGCCGGGATCAGGTTGCGGCGGCGCACCTCGACCGGATCCAGGCCGCAGCGGCGAGCGATGGCATCCATCAGCCGTTCCAGCCCGAAATAGAGCTGCTGCCCGCCGAAACCGCGGTTGAGACCGGTCGGTGCCTTGCTGGTGACTACGGCCCGGGCGCGGATCTGCACCGCGGGTATCTGGTAGGCGCCGGTGATGTTGCCGAAGCAGCGGTAGAGCGTGCTCGGCTCGGGCGGGCGCAGGTACGCACCCACGTTGTCGATCAGGTCGACCCGCAGTGCCGCGACATGCCCCTCGCCGTCGATCGCCGCGTCCAGCCGCATCTCCCGATCGGAGCCGCACGAACTGGCCAGCAGGTGCTCGAGGCGGTCCTCCGTCCAGCGGACCGGTGTCCCGGCATGCTTGCTGGCCAGCGCCATGAGGACCACGTACGGGTAAATGGCTGACTTGATGCCGAAACTGCCGCCGATGTCGGCGGGAACGTGCAGGCGGAGGCGGGCGATGGGGATTCCGAGCGCTCCCGCCATGACCGGCATCATGCTGAACGGCCCGTGAAAGTTCGCCCACGCCTCGACCGAGGGACCGTCCAGGTCGTCGAGCCAGTTCGCGATCACCGCGTAACACTCCATCGGCACCGAGGAGTACCGCGGGAAGCTGTAGGCACCGGATACGGTGTCGGTGGCGCCGGCGAAGGCGCCGTCTACATCGCCGAAGGTGAATGTCCGGTCGGTCGCCACGTTGGATCCGGCGTCTTCGTGCAGCCGCGGCGCGTCCGGGCCCAGGGCGGCGCGCACATCGACCACCGGCGTCAGCTGCTGGTAGTCCACGTCGATCAGCTCGACCGCATCCTCCGCGGTGCGGCGGTCGGTGGCGACAACCACCGCGACCGGCTCACCGACGTAGCGGACCTTGTCGATGGCGCCACAGTAGTACCGCATCGGTGTCGCGACCGACAACGGAAACGGGCGAGAGGCGGCTGCCACCTCCGCGGGCCCGATGACGGCGGCGACACCGGGGTGAGCGCGAGCCGCATCGAGGTGGACGGCCAGGATGCGGGCGTGCGGGAACGGGCTGCGCAGCACGGCGGCGCTCAGCGTTCCCGGCAGGGGGTCGATGTCGTCCATGAACTGCCCGCGGCCGAGAACCAGCGGGCCGTCCTCGATGCGGCTCGGGGTCCAGGGCGAGTCAGGCATGCACGGTCCCCTCCCCGTGGGGGGCGAGCGGTTCGTGCTGGCCGTCAGCCAGGATCCGACGCAGTACCTTGCCCACCGCCGACTTCGGGATATGCGAGACGGGAATCACCCGCTTGGGCTGCTTCAGCGAGGGCAGCGCCTGGCGGGCGTACGCGGTGAGTTCGGTCACCGCTTCCGCCGTGGCGACGTGGTCGGCGGGTACCACGAATGCCGTGACCACGGAGCCCCAGCGCTCGTCGGGCAGGCCGACCACGCATATCTCCGCCACCGCCGGGCAGCGGCTCAGCGCCGCTTCGATCTCGTCGGGGTAGATGTTCTCGCCGCCGGAGTTGATCATGTCGTCCACCCGGCCGGATACCCACAACTCGCCGTCGTCGTCCGCGATCGCGAGATCTCCGGTGTAGTACCAGCCGTCGTGGATCGCCCTGGCGTCCGCGTCCGGGCGATTCCAGTACCCGCGGAACGCCTCGGGGCTGTCCAGCGAGACGATGACCTGGCCCTGGTGACCGGGACCGACTTCGTCCTGCGGCGATGCCCCCGGCCCGGGCTCGATCAGCCGCACCCGGGAGAACAGGCCGGCGCGGCCCGCGCATCCCGGTTTCGATTCGGCGTCCGGGCGCACCGTGAACGTATAGATCTCGGTGGAGCCGAAGTGGTTGACGAACACCTGCGGCCGCAGTTCCCGGGCCACCTGCTCGGTCAGCGCCGGGGCCATGGCCGCACCGGCATAGGCGACCCGGGTCACGCTCGCGGCGCCGGGCAACTCGCCGGACTGCGCCAGTGCCCAGTACATGGTCGGCACCAGGTACAGCGCACTGACGTGTTCGCGCCGGATCAGGTCCAGGGTCTCGGCCACGTCGAAACGCTGTTGCGGCACCCACGTGCCACCCGCCAGGATGCTGGCCAGCAGCGTGCGGAGCCCCATCGTGTGGAAGAGCGGCATCACGCCGAGGCTGATCTCGCCGAGGCGGTGCTGGGTCTGGACCAGGTGGGCCACGGCCGCCGCGTGCTCGGCGCGGTGGGTGCGGGGCACGCCCTTGGGACGTCCGGTCGTTCCGGAGGTATAGAGCATCACGCTGGTCTGGCTCTCGGCCGGATGCTCGGGCAGCCGGCCATCGGGGTACGCCGCGGCCAGCCGCACGAGGCCGGCGCTGTCGCGCTGCGGGCAGGCCGGGTCCGCTGGCAGGCTCGCGGCTGTTTCCGCGTCGCTGACCAGGAGCGCCGCCCCGGAATCGGCCAGGCAGTAGTTCGTTTCGTTCGGCGCATACCGGGTCGACAGCGGCACCGAGATCACGCCCAGCTTCTGTGCCGCGATGTGCAGGCTGGCCAGCGGCTCGCCCCCCGCGAGCAAGAGGGCCAGGCGGTCGCCGGCCCGCACGCCGAGGTCCAGCAGAGCCCGCGCAAGCTGATTCGTGCGCGCGTCCCACTCCCGGTAGGTCATCGGCCGTGGTCCCCCGACCGCGCGTCGCCCCGGACAGCGGTCCGCCGTCCCCACAAACGCCGTCGCGAGGTCCATGCCACCTCCCGGAAGGGCGACCAGGCACAGGCAATGATCTGTTTCAGACTATAGAAGGTTCGGCGGGCCGGTTCAAGGGTGCCGCGGCACGGCGATCGCGACGCTGCGTGGTTCAATGCCTGCTATGGCGACGGGCCGGCTCTCCGCTACCTCCTACGTGGTCCTAGGCATGATTGCGTTGCGCGGGCCGTCGACGTCGTACGACCTTAAGCGCGCAGTCGGTCGCTCCATCGGCTATTTCTGGCAATTCCCGCACGCGCAGCTGTACTCCGAACCGCTACGGCTCGTGAAGCTCGACCTGCTGAGTGCGTCCAGCGAGAATTCAGGGCGCAAGCGGCGGACTTACAGCCTCACAGAAAAGGGCATGCAGCAATTGCGCGATTGGCTTGCCGAGCCCACTGACGTGCATTTCCAGATGCGCGACATGGCCGAGCTCAAGCTGTTCTTCAATGAGGTCGGTGACCCGGCCAACGTCGGCAAGCTGGCACGCGAGCAGATCAGGCAGCACGAAGCCCGGATCGCCGTTTACGAGGAAATGCAGCGACGCTACGGCGACATCCCCGCAGTGGCCAAACGCATGATCACGCTGCAACTCGGCCTCGAGATGGAACGCGCGGCCCTGCGGTTCTGGGGCCACCTCGCCGATGAGTGGTAGTCCGAGGCACCCCGACACCGCCGCCTGCAGTCGCGATCGGGAGTTCCTGAACGGCAGCGCGCCCTTTCTGCAGACGGCCGACTACGCCCGCGCGATCTTCCGCACCCGGCTGAAGCTCAGTGGTGAAGAGATCGATGAGCAGGTGGCGGCCCGGCGGCGAGGCAGCCGAACGTCGTGGTAGAGGTCATCCCGGCGAGCCTGGGCGCTCACTATGGTCTGGAGCGCGCGTTCGCGCTCGCGGACTTCCCGTAAGCGCCGAGCGTCGGCTACCGGGAGTGTGCGGGCGGCGGCCATATGGCCGAAGAGGCGCAGGTCGTGACATTGCTTGATCTGATCTGGGATGCGCTCCGTGGGGATGCGCTGCCGCGGGCGGCGTATTGGTTAGTCGGCTTCCGGACGCCACCTTGCTAGCCTGGCCGCATGACGGCGGAGATCTCGTTCGATCATCTGGGGCTCGTCGTCGACGACCTGGAGACCGTGGCGGCGTTCTTCACCGGCCTCGGCTTCACCCGCGAGGACCTCGGCGAGGCCAGCGGGGCCTGGGTGGACCGCATCGTGGGACTCGAAGGTGCGGTGGAGAAGCTCGTCCGGATCTCCGCCCCAGACGGGACCGGGCCTATCGAGCTGACCAAGTTCACCTCGCCTGCCTCCGAGGGCGTACCGGGCCAGCTGCGGTCGAATGCGTACGGTCTGCGGCACGTAGCCTACCGAGTGGCCAATGTCAACGCGACCGTCGCAGCGGCGCGCGAACTTGGCTACGACCTCGTCGGCGAGGTCGCGGACTTCCGAGATCTCTTCCGCCTGGCCTACGTCCGCGGGCCCGAAGGGCTGATCCTCGAACTGACCGAGGACCTGAACGCCGCCCCAGCCGACGGCTGATCGCCGCCCGCACCCGCTGGCCGGGCCGCCCGCCGTCTAAGGTGATCGGGTGGATGCCGCGCAACGCCAGCTTTCCGATCAGCTCGACGACTCGACGCAGCGCCTGCTCGGGACCGCCCGGGTCATACCCGACCCGGAGCTGCGCCAGCCGTCGCTGCTGCCGGGCTGGACCCGGGGGCACGTGCTCGCCCACCTGGCCCGCAACGCAGACGCGATGCGCAACGTCCTGGTCGGCGCGCGGTCGGGGCAGGAACGCCGCATGTACGCGAGCCTCGAGGGACGGGAAGAGGAGATCGGCCAGGGCGCCGGCCGCAGCTCGAAGGAAATCGCCGAGGACCTGGCGAGCTCTGCCATGGCGCTGCGCACGGTCATGATCGGGCTGCCCGGCGACGCGTGGCGGTTCCCGGTGCGGGTCCCGGACTCCGGGCCGTTCCCGGCGGAGGAGCTGCTGACCCGCCGGCTGGTCGAGGTCGAGCTGCACCATTGCGACCTCGGCTACGGGTATGGCCCGGCCGACTGGCCGGCCTCGTTCGCGCGCTTGGAGCTTCCCGAGCCGCTGGCGTCGCTGCGCGAGGACCGGCTCCGGCGCACCTAGGCCGTGCCCCGTAGACCATTGGAGGGTCGCTGGCCGGCCTGCGGCTTCGCCGGGGTAATTGCGGGCGCACCAAAAAGGCCGTTTGGGTCGGGCCGGAACTCGCTTGCGACCAGAGTCGGTGAAGCTAGCCCGGGGCACGGCATGTCAGGATCTGCGAGACACGCTCCAGCGCGCCTGCCCTTGGAACGCTGAGCATCACCGGTTCGGCAGGGCCTGACGGCGGCCCGCGCGGACCGGATGGCCAGAATGCCCTCGGCGTCCGCGCCGTCGTTGGTCAGCGGAACCCACACGACGTCTTCCTGAAGGGGTGGTTGTCGAGGCGCCGGCCTGGCGGCGCAGATATGGTTGCGATATGGGCGCCCAACGGGCCGACGCCGAGGCCGGAGCGCGAATCGACCACGGCAGGACGGTACGCGACTCGGTCGAGCGCCGGATCCGCGGCCTGATCTCTTCGGGTGATCTGGGACCGGACGGGCGGCTGCCGACCGAGCGGGATCTCGCGGCCCAGCTGGGAGTCAGCCGCACGACCGTGCGGCAGGTGCTCGACCGGCTGGAGCACGCGGGATCCGTCTACCGCCGGCGCGGCCGCAGCGGTGGCACCTTCGCCAGCCGCCGGCGCGTCGACATCGACTTCGGCTACCTGGCAGGCATACCGGCCTACCTGCGGGCGCAGGGCTTCCGTCCCGGCGCCCACGTGGTCTCCGCGCGGATCGTTCCGGCCCACGATGCAACGATCGACGCGCTCGGCATCGCCGGCGACGCGCTGGTCTACGAGGTGGTCAGGGTCAGGCTGGCCGACGAGGAGCGGATCTCCCTCGAGCACGTGCGGATCCCGGTGTCGCTGGCGCCGGACCTGCTGTCGCAGCCGCTGGACGACAGCATCTACGGCCTGCTCTGCGACCGGTACGGCGTGGTGTGCGCCAGGGCCGTCGAGCGGATGGTCGCGGTGCTGGCCGACGACGATCAGTCCAGCCTGCTCGGCATCAAGGTCGGGGAACCGCTGGTGGCGATCGAGCGGGTCAGCTATGACGCCGCCGGGAATCCGATCGAGTACTCCACCGACCTCTTCCGCGGGGACCGGACCCGGGTAATCGCTTACGCCTACGGCGCTGGCCAGAAGGGCGCCGGCGGCGCCGAGGTCCGCGGCTAGCGCCGGTTCCCGAAATATTGACGGCTTTGCCAGAGCGACTCGAGACCTAAGCTATTAGAAACACTTCACGCTTCTCTTAAGAAAGCCGGCCGGATGGCATCATCCGTCAGTGTTGACGCATAGGTGCTCTTCTTGGGACGATCTAGCGTGGCTGGCTGCGATCGATAACGTCGCCGCCCCGGTTGCCAGCTCACTTCAATTCCGTTGTCAGGCCACGCGTCACATATGTGACTGTGGACTCCGACCGTCCAATAGGCAGGGACTGCACAATCATGAGACGATGGGCGATCGCAATCGCGGCATCCGTAGCGCTTCTGGTGGCCGGATGCTCGACGGGGACATCAGGGTCATCGGGGAGCGGCGGCACGGTCACCTTCGCGCTGCCGGCCGGCATCATCCCCACCTACATATCGCCGTTCGTGAGCGGACCCGTCTCGAACAATGTGGATCTGTTCCAGTTCACCCCTTACATGTGGAGGCCGCTCTATTGGTTCGGCATCAATGGGACGCCGAGCGTCAACTATCAGCAGAGCATGGCGGGTCCCCCGACCTACTCGAACGGCGGGAAGACCGTAACCGTCACCTTGAACCACAAGTTCACTTGGTCAAACGGGAAGCCAGTGACCAATCGCGACGTCGAGCTCTGGCTCAACATGCTGAAGGCAGAGAAGGGCAACTACCTGGGATACAGCCCCGGGAGCATTCCTGACGACGTCACCAGCATGAGTTTCCCGGCATCCAGTCCTTACCAGTTCAGCATCACATTCAATAAGGCATACAGTCAGCTCTGGGTGCTCTACGACGAGCTCAGCGAGATCGTGCCCATCCCTCAGAATGCGTGGGACAAGACCTCGGCATCGTCTCCCGTCGGCAATTACGACACCACACCGGCCGGGGTCAAGGCGGTCTACAAGTTCATCAACGGTCAGGCGACCCAGGAGAGCACCTACGCCACCAATCCTCTGTGGAAGGTCGTCGACGGACCGTGGAAGCTCAGCGCCTTCTCGACCGTGACCGGCGCCTCCACGTTCGTGCCCAACAAGGCCTACACCGGACCTGGCAAGCCCAAGATCGCGAAGTTCGAGGAACTCCCCTTCACAAGCACCAGTGCCGAATTTGATGCTCTCCGGTCTGGCCAGGTTGACTACGGCTACCTGCCGCCAGAGGACGCCTCCCAGGCCAGCTACTTCACCAGTCGCGGGTACAAGGTGAGCGACTGGACCGACTTTGGCTTCAACGGCTTCATGCTGAACTACACGAACCCGGCGGTGGGGTCGATCTTCAAGCAGCTCTACGTTCGCCAAGCCATGCAGTCTCTGATCAACCAGCCGCAGATTTCGAAGGACATCTGGAACGGCTACGCGTTTCCGACCTTGGGGCCAGTTCCCCAGACGCCCAGCTCCTACCTGTCCAGCGCTCTGAAGCAGAACCCGTACCCCTACAGCCTGAGCCACGCGGTGTCCCTGCTGAAGTCACACGGGTGGAACGTGGTGCCCAACGGCACCGACACCTGCGCCAAGCCCGGAACCGGGCCCACGCAGTGCGGGGCCGGGATAGCCGCGGGAGCCAAGCTTGACCTGACGGAGGAGGTGGCCACGGGCTCCTCGCCGTTCCTGGCCGAGGCAGAGGACATGGTCTCGAGCTGGAGAAGCGCCGGCATCAGCGTGACCATTCAGCAGAAGTCGGAGCCCTCGATCTTCGCCACACTCGAGCCTTGCTCGGGTGGGAACGCGGGCTGCAGCTGGGAAATCGCAAACTTCGGGGAGCCTGGGTCCACAGCGACCTATTCGCCCCAGTACCTGCCTGCGCCCGGGCCATGGTTCGGCACGAATTCAGCTAACAACGTCATGGGCTACAGCAATGCCGAGATGGATCAATTGATCGCCACGACCTACACCAATGGGTCAATCAAGGCCATTCAGAACCTGGCCGAGTATGCCGCCCAGCAGCTGCCGTTCCTCTGGGAGCCTAGCTACGCCTACCAGATCTCGGTCATCAGCCCGAAGCTTCACGGGGCATTGCCTCAGGATCCGAACCTCAATCTGTACCCGCAGAATTGGTCGCTGTCGTCGTGAGCGCTGCCGGGCACCAAGCACGATGCTGGCGTGCGGACCACTGGGGTCCGCACGCCAGCGCAGAAAGCTGAGAATGACGGCGTACCTGATCCGACGGGCCCTCCACGCAGTGATCGTTCTATTTGGGGTGTCCCTCATTGTGTTCCTGCTTCTCCACCTGCTTCCTGGTGGCCCGGCCAAAGCGAGCCTGGGCATACGGGCGAACCCCGCATCAATCAGGGCGTTCAATGCCCAATATGGGCTGAATCAGCCACTGCCGATCCAGTATGTGGTGTGGATCTCTCAGGTGCTCCGGGGGAACCTGGGCTTCTCCTATAAGCTGAACCAGAGCGTGGACTCGCTGCTTGCCGAAAACATCCCCCGGACCTTGGTGCTGACGGGGTCGGCCACGGTCATAGCCATCGGCATTGCCGTTCCGCTGGGCTTGCTCCAAGCCGTCAGGCGCAACTCGGCGGTCGACTACGTAATGACGGGATTCGCCTTCATCTTCTATTCGATGCCCAGCTTCTTTCTTGGGCTGGTGCTGATCATTGTGTTCAGCGATGACATCCCGATCCTCCCCTCCACGGGGCCCACGGCGACGGCCTCGCTCGCCTCGCAGATTCCGAATCTGGTCCTGCCAGTGGCAACTCTCACGCTGATCACGGTGGCCCTGTTCAGTCGGTACATGCGCTCGGCAACGCTCGACAATCTTGCCGAGGACTACGTGCGGACGGCGAAAGCGAAAGGGGCGTCAACCCGCCGCGTCCTCTTCCGGCATGTACTTCCCAACTCCCTGCTGCCGATCATCACGTTGGTGGGGCTGAGCCTGCCCGGCATCCTGGGCGGCGCTTTGATCGTCGAATCGCTCTTCAACTATCCGGGCATGGGCTTGCTCTTCTGGAATGCGGCCCAAACCGAGGACTTCCCAGTCATGTTGGGCACCAGCCTGGTGGTGGGCCTGGGAGTGGTCCTGGGATCCCTGCTGGCCGACATTCTCTACGGGGTTGCCGACCCTAGGGTCCGGTACCAGTGATCGGCAGTGAGCGGCCAGGTGGAAAGGGAGCAGTGAGCGTCGCACAAGCCGACGTCATTGCGGACGATAGCGGCGTCAGGAGTGCCTCGCTGCGGACGGCAGCCTTGATTGTCTTTCGCCAAAATCGCCTCGCTCTCGCTGGGCTCATAATCGTGCTTGGATTCGTGCTCTTCTGTTTTGTTGGACCAGTCTTCTACCACACGAATCAAATTGCAACGGACGTTCCGCTGGCCAACCAGCCGCCGAGCCTCAAACATCTGCTCGGCACGGACTCGGTCGGATACGACGAGCTGGGGCGGTTGATGGTTGGCGGGCAGATCACGCTGCTTGTTGCTCTCGCCGTGGCAGTATTGGCCACCAGCATCGGACTGATCTGGGGCTGTGTGGCTGGCGTGAGCCGGGGCAGCGTGGACAACTTGATGATGCGCATCGTGGACGCGGCCCTGGCCATTCCCGGGATCTTTTTGCTGATCTTCCTGAACTCGATCCTGAAGCCCTCGGTGATCGTGTTGATCTTCGTGATCACCGCGCTTGCATGGCTCGTTCCCTCGAGGCTGGTGCGGGCCGAGGTGCTCAGCCTGAGGGAGCGTCCCTTTGTTGAGGCAGCGAGGGTCGCAGGGGCGGGTGGGGTGCGGATTGTGCTCACGCACATGGCTCCCAATGTTCTTGGCACCGTCGTCGTGAATGCGACGTTTCAGGTTGCGGATGCAGTTCTGACGGTGGCGGCCCTGAGCTTCCTGGGCCTGGGAATACCGCCGCCGGCAGCGAATTGGGGGAGCATGCTCGCCAATGGCGTCAACTATACGTTTGCAGGATACTGGTGGCAGATCTGGCCTGCTGGACTCTGCATCGTCGCGGTGGTTGTTGGCTTCAACTTCATAGGTGAAGGTTTGCGGGACGCCATCGACGTGCGCTTGATGGCGGACAGCAGTCGCTGACCTACACGCCGGCCGGCATCGGATAATACGTCTCGTAAACGGCCTGCGCCTCGCGCCGTGCATCCTCGTACGACCAGGTCCGCGGGATGAAGCGGTCCGGGCTCAGCGACCGCACGTACGGGGACGGATCGCCGGTGAGGCTCTCGACCAGGTACATCGCCAGCCCGGCCGAGCCCGACACGCCGTGGGCGTTGCAGCCGGCCGCCAGCGCCAGGCCGCGGACCGCGCTCACCGGGCCCACGATGAAGCGCCCATCCGGGCTGAACGCGGGCCAGCCCTGGAACGTCGTGGCGACGCCCGCTCCGGCCAGGGCCGGGGCGAACTCGCTCAGGCTGCCGGCGAACCCGCCGAGCACGTCCCAGTCCGGCCTGGCCGCCAGGAGCGAAGCGACGCCGACCTCACGGGGATCGATGCTGGTGCCGTGGTTCTCGAAGCCGCCGCACAGCACGCGGCCGCTCTCGCCGCGCGCGTAGACCTGCACCTCGGGGATGCGCAGGCAGGGCAGGTCGCCGTGCCAGCCGGGCACCGGCTCGGTGACGAAGTACTCGTGCAGCACCGGGACGATCGGCAGCTCGAGGCCCGCCAGCCGGGCCAGCGCCGACGACCACGGCCCTGCCGCGATGATCACCTGATCGGTACGGTAGCTGCCGCCCTCGGTGGAAACCGAGCGGACCGCGCCGCCGGCCACCCCGATCCCGGTGACCCCGGCCTGGGTCACAACCGTGACCCCAAGGTCCCTGGCCGCCTGCGCGTAGGCGCTGACCAGGCTGTTCGGCTGCAGATACCCGTCGGTCGGGGACCACAGGGCCGCCCTGACCGCATCCGTCCGGTCCAGCACCGGGTAGATCTCACGCAGCCGCGCCGGGCTCAGGAACTCGACCGGCAGGCCGGTCACCGCGGCGGTATCCGCGATCTGCTGCAGTTCGCGCACCGACCTCTCGGACAGTGCCAGCCGGACAGCGCCGCACTCCTTGTAGTCCATGGTGTAGCCGGTGTCCCGCTCGAACGTGCGGTAGACCTCGGCGGCGGCCATCGTCAGCCGTGCCCGTTCGGTGGCAGGCCGCGCCTGGCCCACCAAGCCGGCCGCCTGGCTGCTGGTCGCCTCGCACAGCCCGCGCCGTTCAAGCAGCTGGACGTCGCGCCGGCCATCGCGCGCCAGGAAGTACGCCACGGCCGCGCCGATCGCGCCGCCGCCGACGATGGTGATCTCGGCGTCACGCGGGCTGGACATGACCGGCCACCTCCAGACCCGCCGGCACCGGGCCGGGCTATTGGTACGCCCAAATAATAGAAGACGGCCGCCCGGGCCGCCAGGGCTGGCGGGCCTGGCGGACGGCGGCTGGCCGACGGCCGGTGAACCGTTCACCGTGGCCAGACGTGCTATCAGACATGGCGAGCCTGGCGCGGCACCGCACTTCTGGGCACGGCATCTCTGGGCGGCACAGCACTTGCGGACCGTGGGGATGCCGGGACTTAGCCGTGGCGGCGACTGCGCCCATTGCCGCAGCGAACTCGGCGTCTACGTGCTCGGCGCGATCGGGCCGGCCGAGCGCGCCTGGGTAGACCAGCACCTGGCCGATTGCGTGTGGTGCCGCGAGGAACTGGCCGCGCTCGCCGGGCTCCCGGGCCTGCTCCGCCGGGTGCCGCCCGACCTGGCGCTGCGGGCCCTGACGGACGCCCCCGGCGATTCGCCGTCCGGGCCCGACGTGGACCGGCTGATCGGCCGGGTATCGGTGATCCGCCGCCGGAGGCGCCTGACGGCGGCGGCAGCGGCCATGCTCATCGGCCTGGCAGCGGCAGCGGGCCTGCACGCGCTGCAGGGCCGCCCGGCCAGCGCCACGGCCGCGGTGACCCAGTGGACCGACACCGACACCGGCGCGAACGCCACGACCGGAGCCCGCGCGGCCGTCCGGTACGCCGCCGAGCGGTGGGGCACCGAACTGGAGGTCCGGGTCACCGGCGTCCCCGCGGGGACGCGCTGCCAGCTTCGGGTCGTCGACGCGCAAGGCAAGGGCGTCGCCGCCGGTGGCTGGGTCATCAGGACCGGGAGCCGGTACACGTGGTACCCCGCGTCCGTGCCATGGCCGCCCGGAAGCCTGCACGGCTTCGTCATCTCATCCGGCGGCCAGACACTGGTCACCGTCGCGGCCCGGTGAGCCGGAAGTAGGCCGCCGGGGTGATCCCGGTTTCCCTGCGGAACGCGGCGACGAACGCGCTGGGCGTCTCGTAGCCGACGCGCCGGGCGACCGTGCCAACTGCCGCGCCGGTGGCGAGCAGGGGCAGCGCGGCCTGCAGCCGGGCCCGGCGGCGCCACTGGCCGAACGTGACGCCGGTCCCGTCGAGAAACGCCCGGGCCAGGGTCCGCCCGCTGGCGCCGACCTGCCTGCCCCATTCCTCGATGGTCCGGCCGTCCGCTGGCTCGGCGAGCAGGCCGGCCGCCACCCGGGCGGCGCGCTCGTCGCCGGGCATCCGGAACTCGATCGAGGTCATCGGCACTGGTTGCAGCAGGTCGCCGACCAGGGCCTCCGCACGCTCGCGCTGCCCGCCGCCGAGTGACTCGCTGTCCAGGTAGCCGGCGAGCCCGGCAAGCAAGGGCGTCATCGTTACGGGCACTGGTCCGGGCCAGCCGACAGGGGAGCGGTCCGGGCGAAGGTACAGCGAGCGCATGGTGGCCGCGCCGGCCGCGAGGGTCTCGTGCTTCAGCCCGGCCGGGATCCACAGGGCCCGGGTCGGGGGCAGCACCCAGTCCGTCGCTTCGGTCCGCACGGTGAGCACGCCGCTGGCCGCCCAGGCGAGCTGATGGTCGTCGTGGGTGTGCCAGTCGAACACCACCCCGGGAGGCATCGGGAACGTGCACGCGATCACCGAGCCGGGCCTGTCCAGCCACGGGTCGTCACGTTGTCCGTCCTGCGACATGACTTGTCATCCTACGCCGTTTGCGTCAGCCCGCCGGGGCCGTAGCGTCGGGCTCATGAACCCCGATCACGAGAACCTGTGCAGCAGCCCCGACTGGGCGGCCTACCTGCAGTCCGAGATCCTGCCGGCCGTGACGGCCGGGGTCGTGCTCGGCGACCGGCTGCTGGAGATCGGCCCGGGCCCGGGGGCGGCCACCGCGTGGCTGCGCGAGCGGGTCGCGAGCCTGACCGCGCTCGAATCCGACGCTGCCGCCGCTGGACGCCTGGCCGCGCGGTACCCCGACGGCAACGTCGCCGTCGACACCGGGGACGCGACCCAGATGCCCTACGGCGATGAGTCGTTCGACTCGGTCGCCTCGTTCACGATGCTGCATCACGTGCCGGAGGCGGCGGCGCAGTACCGGATCCTCGCCGAGGCGCTGCGGGTGCTGCGGCCCGGCGGGACGCTCGTCGGCTCCGACAGCCTGGCCAGCACCGGGCTGCATCACTTCCATGCCGACGACACCTACAACCCCGTCGACCCGGCGACGATGCTGATCTGGCTGCGCACGCTGGGCTTCGGCGCGGTCACCATCACCGTGGACGAGGTGCTGACGTTCACCGCGCGCA
>JASHQP010000038.1 GCA_030039095.1 Streptosporangiaceae bacterium | reverse complement strand
GGCGCCGATCGTGGTGAAAATGCGCGACTTGGGTATCTGCCGAGGCCAGGCGTGTGATGATCGGCGAGTGCCGACGGCGCGGCTGCCGGCAGAGGCGACTGGGAGGGACCGAGTTTGCTGATCTTCTTTGGGCTCCGCGTGTTCTACCGGACGGCCGGGCATGGGACGTTCCACTGCCAGCGGTGCGGTGGTGACCGCGGATATCGGCACAAGGTTGGCCGGCGCTGGTTCACGCTCTTCTTCATCCCGGTGATCCCGATCAACAGGGCGGGCCAGCATGTGCAGTGCGCGGTCTGCGGCACTCGTTACCGCATGGACGTGCTGTCCCTGCCAACGTCCGCCCAGATGCAGCGGGCGCTCCCGGCCGGGACGCGAGCTGCCGCGATCGCGATGCTCCGCGCGGGCGGCCGCAGCGGCAGCCCGGCCCGGCGCCGGGCGATCGACGCGGTCAAGGGCGCCGGCCTGGCGGACTACGACGACGCGGCCCTCGACGCCGATCTGTCGCAGGCGGACATGGACCTGAACGGGCCGCTCAGCCGCCTTGCGCGGCAACTCGCCGTGCCGGCCACGGAGTGGTTCCTCGCCGAGGTGGTGCGGATCGGCCTGGCCGACGGGATGCTGTCCGACGAGGAGCGCCAGGCGGCGCGGGAGATCGCCGCCCAGCTCGGCATGACCCCGGCCCAGGCGCGCGGCGTGATCGCGATGACCGAGGAGGGCGCGTCGGCCTAGCCGCGCCCGGTTCGCGAATCGCCAGTCCACATGCGGCGGGAGCGTCGGTGTACCCCGGCATAATGACCAGGTGGGCATCTACCGTGACGACGGCATCGTGCTGCGCACCCACAAGCTGGGTGAGGCCGACCGGATCGTCACGCTGCTCGCGCGGCGGACTGGCAGGATCCGCGCGGTGGCCAAGGGGGTGCGGCGCACCAAGTCCAGGTTCGGCGCGCGGCTCGAGCCGTTCACGCACGTCGACCTGCTGATGCATACCGGAAGGTCGCTGGATTACATCACGCAGGCCGAGACCATGCGGCCATACGGCGAGCCGTTCTCGTCGGATTACCCGAGGTACACCACGGGCACCGCGATGCTGGAGACGGCCGAGAAGTTCACCCCGGTGGAGAAGGAGCCGGCCATGCGCCAGTTCCTGCTGCTTGTCGGTGGGCTGCGCGCGCTCGGCGAGCACGAGCACGAGCCCCGGCTGATCCTCGACGCATTCTTGCTCAGGTCACTCGCCGTCGCCGGTTACGCGCCCGCGCTCGACGAGTGCGCGGTGTGCGGGACCCGGGTCGGTGGCGCCGACGAGCCAGAGGGCACCGTCAGTTCCGCCGCGCTGCGCGCGTTCGCGTTCGCGATCGGCGCCGGCGGGCTCGTCTGCCGGTCCTGCCGCACGCCGGGCGCCTCCACGCCGGCCCCGCAGACGGTGGTGCTGATGGGCGCGCTGATGCGCGGCGACTGGGCGTTCGCCGACGGCAGCGAGCACCGGCATCGGGCCGAGTGCAGCGGGCTGGTCGCGGCCTATCTGCAGTGGCACCTGGAGCACTCGATCCGGTCGCTGCGCCACGTGGAGCACGCGTGAGCCGTCCGATCCGGCCCCCGGACCCGCACCCCGGCGGCGCCACCGCGCCTGACCTGCCCAAAGAACTCATCCCGCGGCACGTTGCGCTGGTCATGGACGGCAACGGCCGCTGGGCCAAACAGCGAGGCCTGCCGCGGACCGAGGGCCACAAGCGCGGGGAGGCGGCCCTGTTCGACGTGATCATGGGCGCGCTCGAACTCGGCATCCCGTACCTGTCGGCCTACGCGTTCTCCACGGAGAACTGGCGCCGGTCCCCGGACGAGGTCCGCTTCCTGATGGGCTTCAACAGGGACGTCATCCACCGCCGCCGCGATGAGTTCCACGAGATGGGCGTGCGGGTGCGCTGGGCCGGACGGCGCCCGCGGCTGTGGCGCAGCGTCATCGCAGAGCTCGAGTACGCCGAGCAGCTCACCGCCGGGAACGACAAGCTCACGCTGCAGTTCTGCGTGAACTACGGCGGCCGGGCGGAGATCGCCGACGCCGCAGCGGCGATCGCCGCCGACGTGGCAGCGGGCAAGCTGCGCCCGGACAAGATCAATGAGCGGGTCTTTGCCCGTTACCTGGACGAGCCTGGCATCCCGGACGTCGACCTGTTTGTCCGGTCATCGGGTGAGCAGCGCACGTCCAACTTCCTGATCTGGCAGTCCGCCTACGCCGAGCTGGTGTTCCTCGACACGCTGTTCCCCGACTTCGACCGGCGGCACCTGTGGCAGGCGTGCGAGATCTACGCGAGCAGGGACCGGCGCTACGGCGGCGCCCAGCCGAACCCGGTTTCCGGGCCGTGACCCAAGCGCGACGGCCCGGGGACGTCAGGCGTGCCGGTCGGTCGAGGCGACCGCCAGAGCCTCGAGGGCGGTGCGCGCCTGGCCGCTGATCGCGTCGGTCTGCAGTGCGCACCGTGCTTCGGCGGTGCGTTCGGCGATCCGCTGTTCGACTTGATCGAGCGCGCCGCTGCGGACGATCACCTCGCGCAGCGCGGTAACGCCGGCGTCGTCCAGGCTGCGGTTGCCGAGCTCGTCCCGGAGCAGACCGGCTTGTGAGGGGGATGCGGCGCCGATTGCGAGCGCGACGAGCAGCGTGCGCTTGCCCTCGCGCAGGTCGTCGCCGGCGGGCTTGCCGGTATGGGCCGGGTCGCCGAACACCCCCAGAACATCGTCGCGAAGCTGGAAAGCCTCGCCGAGCGCCATGCCGTAGTCCGACAACGCGGCCAGCACCTCCGGCGGCGCGCCGGCCGCGGTCGCGCCCAGATGCAGCGGACCGTCGACGGTGTAGGTGCCGGTCTTGAGCCTGGCTACGCGCAGTGCGTCCGCGACAGAGAAGTCCCCGCGGTTCTGAACGAGCACGTCGAGGTATTGGCCTGCGATGACGAGTTCGCGCATCCGGTCGTAGACCTCATGAGTGGCTGGGCGGGAGGCGGTGGGTAGCGGCGCCGCGGAGAACATGGTGTCGGCCCAGGTCAGCAGCAGATCCCCGACGAGGACAGCAGCGGCGGCACCGAACCTCTGCGCGTCGCCCGGCCAGTTATTGTCGCGATGCAGCGCCGCGAATTCCGCGTGGGTCGCGCGCTTGCCACGCCGGACGGCCGAGTGGTCCATGACGTCGTCGTGTACCAGCGCGCACGCGTGCAGCAGCTCGAGGCTGGCCGCCGCCTGGAGCAGCCCGGTGTCGTCGGCGTCATCGCCCTTGACGGTGCGCCAGCCCCAGTAGGCGAATTGCGGGCGCAGCCGTTTGCCCCCGTTGAGAACGAAGCAGCGGGTTGCTGCTGTCACGGTCTGAAGTTCCGGCCCCACAATGGCCAGGAACTCGCCGCGTGAATCCAGGAAGTCGGCCAGTGCTGCGTCGATCCGGTCGGTCACCGAGCCGAGCGGCCGGTGCGCCGCGTCGCCGGGATAACGTGCGGCCAGCACGGTCGCGGACGTCATGCCTGGGGCCCAGACAACGCGGCGTCCGCCTGCGGCGTCGGATAAGCTCCCCGTTCCGCCGCGGATGGACGCGAGGACTGGACGGGCGCGACGGCCGGGATTCGGATGACCGGCATCTAGGCTCCCGTGCTCTGGTGGCGGGCGTCCTCGAGTGCCTCCAGCCGCCGTTGCCGGGCTTCGTCTTCGCGGAACCACTCGACGGCGACGTACAGCACCGCCGCCGCCGTCACCACGGCCGAGGGAATCCACATGATCGCCCCGGCGAGTCCCTGATCTGCGACGACGCGGCTGCTCCCACCCCACGGCTTCGGCAGCGCGGCGTAGTACGGGTAGAGCGGGTGGTTGGCGAGGATGAACACGACCGAGATGATCACCATCACCGGCATTTCCAGGAACACCAGCATGATCCGCTGCGGCGGGGTGGCGCGGTCGCGGATCGGGTCGATGCCGATGACGACCTCCCAGACCAGGAAGGCGAACACGATGTAGCTCAGGTGCTCCAGGTCGTGGACGTACTGGTTCTCCAGCGACAGGTTGTACCACTTGGTGAAGTGGGTGGCGAGCAGGTCGCACGCGAACAGGAAGCCGGCCACCTGCGGCCTGGTGAGCGCGCGGGTGAACCCGCTGTGCAGCACCGGCAGCACGTACCTGTCCCGCCGCGCCGGGCTCAGTGCCGCCACCGCCACCGTCACCGGCGCCCCGGCGACCAACAGCGGCGCGACGGCGTAGAGCAGGATCACGTGCTGGCCCATGTGCACGGCCACGTCGACGCCGGAGTAGGTGGCCATCGGGCCGTCGACCGAGGCGATGAGGAGGAGCAGGCTGGCGACGAAGGCCTTCGCGCGCCAGGGCGCGAACGGCGGCTGCGGCTGCCGGCGCACCCTGCGGTAGCCGAGCAGGTAGAACACGCCTATGACGACGACGGGCACTGTCACGAGCGGATCGAACGCCCAGCCGCGTAGCAGCGCGCCGGTCGTGAACGGCGCGGGTACCGCGCTGGCGAGAGGCACCGCGGCCATACCGGTCACGCTGCGGTCACCGCTGTCGGGAGCGGCCTGGTCACTATGGCCCCAGCGTCGGCGCGCCGAGCGCGCGGTCCAGCGCCGCGGCGATGAACAGCACCGCGAGGTAGATGAGCGAGTAGCCGAACAGCCGTCCCGCCGCGCGCCGGTCCTGTCGGCGGCGGTACGCGACGGCCAGCTGGCACAGCCGTCCGCCGGAGAGCAGCGCCACACCGAGGTAGGCGAGCCCCAGACCGCCCCAGAGCACCGGAACCACGCTCGCGACCAGCGTCGCGAGCGCGTACCGCTGCATCCGCCGCGAGGTGCGTTCGGTCGAGGCCACCACGGGAAGCATCGGCACGTGCGCCTCACGGTAGTCGTCGCGGAGCAGCACGGCCAGCGACCAGAAGTGCGGCGGGGTCCAGCAGAACACCACGATGGCGAGCATGATCGCGGTGCCGTTCAGGCTTCCGGCCGCCGCGGCCCACCCGACCAGCACCGGGAAGCAGCCGGCCGCGCCGCCGATCACGATGTTCTCCGGCGACCGGCGCTTGAGCCACATCGTGTAGATCAGGACGTACCAGGCCGAGCCGGCCAGCGCGAGCGCCGCGGTGAGCACGTTGGCCGCCGCCGCCAGCCATACGGCGGCGATCACGTTCAGCGCCACACCGTACCCGAAGGCAGCGCGGCGCGAGATGCGCCCGGCGGGGACCGGCCGTTCCCGGGTGCGGGTCATGACCTGGTCGATGTCGCCGTCGAACGCGCAGTTCATCGCGTTCGCGCCGCCCGGGGCAAGGTAGCCGCCGCCGAGCAGCGCGATCAGCACGGTCCAGCGCACCGGTCCCGCGGCTGCGGCGTACATACCGCACACGGCGGTGAGCAGCAGCAGCGAGATGATCCTCGGCTTGGTCAGACGCACGTAGTCGATGACCGCCCTGCGGATCGTGGCCATCCCGTCGCGGGCGGCCAGGCCGGGGTAGCTCGGCGCGGGGGCCAGCTGGCCGCTCATCAGTCGGGGTCCTCGCCCGCCGCGACCGCCGCCGGCGGCTCCGGCAGCATCGGCTTGATGCTGGGCAGGTACACGCGCAGCACATCGCCGGCGATGAGCACGACGCCGACCGCGGCGATGCACGCGCCGACCAGCCCGGCCGTCGCGGCGTCGTAGAACTTGGGGATCGGGACGTATGCATAGCGCCGCGGAATGGACATCGCGCCGGAGGCGAAGAACACCAGGACCACGATCCAGCCGCCGACCAGGATGAACCGCGCTCCGATGCTGCCGATGCGCTCGGACAGCGGCCGCCCGGTGAGCAGCGGCGTCGCGTGATAGACGCCGCCGAGCAGGAACATCACCGCGCCCAGCGCCATGTAGGTGTGGAAGTGGCCTGGCACCCAAAGCGTGTTGTGCAGGTACTCGTTCAGCGAGGGCGTCGAGTCGATGAGGGCGCCGGTCCCGCCGATCGTCCACCCGGCCAGGCCGGCGAAGATGAACAGCGGCGCAGGGCTCCAGCGGATCCCGGAGCGGTAGACGATCAGCACGCCGCCGAAGATCGTCACCACCACCGAGGGAACGGCAGACGCGTACGAGGCGATCTGCCCCATGATGTCCAGGCCGGCTGGCTGGGCGAAGTCCATGTACAGGTGGTGCCAGTACGGCAGGATGATGAGAACCCCGACCGCCCACCACGCGATGACCAGCGTCTTGGCCGCGGGCCAGGGCCGCTTGGCGTACACGGGCAGCACCGCGTAGGCGATCGCCGCGCCCAGGTAGATCTCGAAGTTGACCAGCATGTGGCCGGCGAAGTAGATCAGCTCCTTCATGACCAGAGCGGGGAAGTGCACGGCCGGGTCGGCGTTGCTGATGATCATCAAGATGACGACCAGCGCCCCGGGAATGAGCGTGAAGACGCCCTCCACGGCCATCACCGCGGCCGCGATGATGGTGGGGTTGGTGGTGTTCGGGTCGCCCGGCTTCGAGCGCCCGGTGACGATGTCCAGCCCGAACATCCGCCCGGGGTTGCCGAAGCGCTGCATACCGGCGCGCAGGATCTCGAAGCCCCACAGCGCGAAGGACAGTGCGACCAGTGCCACCGCGATCAGGTAGAGGTACGTCCAGTTGGTGCTCCAGCCGGGGATCGGCCCCGGGTGCTGCGGCAGCGGGTACAGGAACGTCCAGCCGGTGCCGAACTTACCGACGAGCGTCGCGATGATGACCAGCAGCCCGGCCAGAAGCGTGAGAGCGTACATGGTCGCGCTGACCCAATTGCGCAGCGGCAGTTCGCTGCGCAGCAGCGCCCACACCGTCATGGCGAGCGCCATCAAGACCACGGCCACCATTCCCGCCCCGTGCAGGGTGAGCAGCGCGTAGAACCAGTGATTCGAAATCACTCCGGTGCTCTGGGTGAGACGCAGCAGCAGCCCGACGAGCGCGAGCCCGGCGAGCAGCACCCCGCCCGTGACCACCCACACCACCGTCATCCGGCGGGAGGCTTCGTTCTGCGCGGGCGACCACACCGGCGGCGCAATGGGCTGCCTGACGCGTATCTGTGACGTGGCCATTGTCAGCCTCCGGCCGGTGTGACGACCGCCGCGAGCATGACGTAGCCGATGATGTACTCCGGGGGCATCGCTCACTCACCTCCGAGATTCCGCGGACCTCCGGCGCGCCCGGCTGGGCGCGCTGTGGTCAGCCGACGATGAACGTTCCGAACATCTGAGTGGGGTGGATATCGCACCGGAAGTAGTAGGTGCCTGCCTTCAGCGCGGGGACGT
>JASHQP010000433.1 GCA_030039095.1 Streptosporangiaceae bacterium | reverse complement strand
AATATCGGCATTCCGGACCGGCTGGCTACTGAGATCGTCCGCGAACAGATCGCTGCTGCCCGGATCTGGATCGAGGACCTAGACGAGTTGCCCTTCGACGCCAACACAGTCCGGAATCTTCGGCGTCTGATAAACGCCCGCATCCGGCACATTGAGGTGATCTCAGCGAAATAGATTCGGATACTCGAGCTTTTCTTTGCCCAGAGGATCGCATGACGTTTGAGATAGCGGGCGTGGTCGGCGATCCCGCGCTGCGGCCACTGCGACTTCCCGTCCGGAGGGAGCGAGGTGGCGGTCGCGATGACCGCCAGCCGGGCGCTGGGGCCGTGGGATGCCATCGGCACGAGCTAAACTGCGGGCTTGCTGCTACTCCAGATCGGACTCGCCTTCCTTGACCCCCGCGATGAGGGAAGCGCAGGATCTCGAACGGGCCGGAAATTATGCCAAGGCGCAGCCCGGCTCGGAAGGGCATGATCCGGAGTGTTACGTTCGGCAGCTCACTGGCTTCCAGCAGGCGCCTGATCTGGTCAGACATACCTGCCGTCCCACCCACAGGCCGGCCTTTCCGGCAACGACCGGCTCACGGCCCTGACGCGCAAGCATCGCCGCCAGGGCAAGCCCGGCGACGCCGACGCCAACGATCAGCACACGCATCCCGCCAGCAGCGTAATCCGGCTTGCGGGGTTGCATCGCGTATGTATTGCATGGCGCATGTTGGGCAGATGGCTTGGGCGGGACTAGCGTGGGGTCATGGCTGCCGCTTCTGGCGACGAGGTCCGTACGACCGGCCCCGAAGACTTCGCGGTCGGTGTCCGGGGCGTCGCGGTGTCGGCCGGCTATGCGCTGTCGGAGATGGGCCCGCGGCGCAGCCTGCAGACCCTGCTGCGGGTCAACCAGGTCACCGGGTTCGACTGCCCCAGCTGCGCATGGCCGGATCCGGCCGCCGGTCACCGCAAGCACGCGGAGTTCTGCGAGAACGGCGCCAAGGCGGTGTCGTGGGAGGCGACCCGCAAGCGGGTCGGGGCGGCCTTCTTCGCCGAGCATTCGGTCGCGGACCTGCGCGAGCAGTCCGATCACTGGCTGGAAGCCAACGGCCGGCTGACCGAGCCGGTGTACCTGGCACCGGGCGCGACGCATTATGCGCCAATCGGTTTCGATGACGCCCTGGATCTGGTGGCCAGCCGGCTGCGGGCGCTGCCGGACCCGACGCGGGCGGTGTTCTACACCAGCGGCCGTGCCAGCAACGAGGCCGCGTTCTGCTACCAGCTGCTGGCACGGCGGCTGGGCACCAACAACCTGCCCGACTGCTCGAACATGTGCCACGAGTCCAGCGGCGCGGCGCTCAGCCAGACGCTGGGTATCGGCAAGGGCCTGGTCTCGCTCGACGACATCGCCGACCACGCCGACCTGGTGCTGATCGCCGGGCAGAACCCCGGCACCAATCACCCGCGGATGCTGACCTCGCTGGAGCAGGCCAAGCGCCGCGGCGCGAAGATCGTCGCGATCAACCCGCTGCCCGAGGCCGGGCTGGTCCGGTTCAAGAACCCGCAGTCGCTGCGCGGGCTGGCCGGCCCGGGCACGAAGCTCGCGGACCGGTTCCTGCCGGTGCGGGTCAACGGGGACCTGGCGCTGTTCGCCGGCGTCAACCGGGCGCTGCTGGAACGGGAGGACGCCGCGCCGGGGACGGTACTGGACCGTGACTTCATCGCCCGGTACTGCGACGGTTTCGAGGCTGCCGAGGCCGCGTGGCGGGAGCTGGACTGGGTGCAGATCGAGGAGCTGAGCGGGCTGCCGCGGCGCCAGATCGAGGAGTTCGCCGGCGACGTGGCCGCGGCGCGCAGTGTGGTCGTGTGCTGGGCGATGGGGCTGACCCAGCACCGCAACTCGGTGCCGACCATCCGCGAGGTCGTGAACTTCCTGCTGCTGCGCGGCAACGTCGGCCGGCCGGGCGCCGGCCCGTCGCCGATCCGGGGGCACAGCAACGTGCAGGGCGACCGGACGATGGGCATCTGGGAGAAGATGCCCGCCAAGTTCCTGGACGCGCTGGCCGGCGAGTTCGGCTTCGACCCGCCCCGCGACCATGGGTGGAACACCGTCGAGTCCATCGAGGCCATGCGGGACGGCAAGGTCGACGTGTTCTTCGCTCTGGGCGGCAACTTCGTCGCCGCCACCCCGGACACCGACGTGACGACGGCGGCGATGGCGAACTGCGAACTGACCGTGCACGTGGCCACCAAGCTGAACCGCTCGCACCTGCACCACGGCCGCGAGGCGCTGATCCTGCCCTGCCTGGGCCGCACCGAGCGGGACGTCCGCGGCGGCCGCGAGCAGTTCGTCACCGTCGAGGACTCGATGAGCGTGGTACACGCCTCGCGCGGGCGCCTGATCCCGGCCTCCCCCGGCCTGCGCAGCGAGGTCGCCATCATCACCGCGCTGGGCGCCCGGCTCTTCGGCGACGACACAGGCTGGCAGCAGATGGGCGAGGACTACTCGGTGATCCGCCAGCACATCGGGCGCGTGGTGCCCGGCTGCCACGACTACGAGCAGCGGGTCATCCAGCCGGGCGGGTTCACCCTGCCCCGCCCGCCCAGGGACTCGCGCACGTTCCCGACGTCCAACGGGAAGGCACACTTCACCGTCAACCCGCTCAGCGCCGCCCAGGTGCCCGACGGGCACCTGCTGCTGCAGACGGTACGCTCGCACGACCAGTTCAACACCACCGTCTACGGCCTGGACGACCGCTACCGCGGCATCCACGGCGGCCGCCAGGTCGTCCTCGTCAACGCCGAGGACCTGCGCGAGCGCGGCCTGGCCGACGGCGACACCGTCGACCTGGTCAGCGTCTGGGCCGACGGCGAGCGCCGCGCCAAAGGCTTCCGGGCCGTGGCCTACCCCACGCCGCGCGGCTGCGCAGCCGCCTACTTCCCCGAAGCCAACGTCCTGGTTCCGCTCGGCTCCACCGCCGAGACCAGCAACACCCCGACATCGAAATCGGTTGTCATCCGGCTCGAGCCACCCGGGAATCTGGCAGCATCCCCGCGCTAAGCTTTAGTGTAGGTGCCCTGCGCCACCTGGCCCGGCCGAGCTAGAGGCTCCATAGTGCTGCGGTCGGTGACAGGCGGGCGGCGCGGATGGCGGGCAGCAGCCCGGCGATGGCACCGATCGCGAGGGCGGCGGCCAGCCCGCCGACCCAGGCTTCGGGCGGGATCACGATGGCCCAGCCCTTCGCGTGTGCGTAGACCGCGGTCGAGACGACGCCCATGATCACCCCGGCTGCGCCGCCGATCAGCGAGAGCAGGATCGCCTCGGACAGGAACTGGGTGCGTATCTGGCCCTGGGTGGCACCCAGCGCCCGCCGCAGTCCGATCTCCTGACGCCGTTCCAGCACCGAGATGATCATGATGTTCGCGACGCCGACGGCGCCGACTAGCAGTGCGACCGCTCCCAGGCCGAGGAACAGCGTGTCGAACGCGCCGGCGGCGTCGGCCTGGGCTGTCAGCGCGCTGGAGGGCTGGGACACCGCGGCCCCGCTGGGGTCCTCGGGATCGGCCTGGTAGGCCAGCAGGTTGTCGACCTTGTTGGTGGCAGACTGGCTGTTCTGCGTCCGGATGTAGAGCTCGGAGGGATGCCCGTCGAAGCCGAGGTATTTCTCCGCGGCGGGGAATCCGATCAGGACCGAGGAGTCGATCTGGGGGGTCAGCGCGGCGGAGTTCAGTATGCCGGCGAGGTAGAACCACATCCCGCCGACCCAGATTTTCTCT
>JASHQP010000432.1 GCA_030039095.1 Streptosporangiaceae bacterium | reverse complement strand
GCCCGCCCCTGATCACTGGTATCTGCGGCAGGTCGGTGGGCCGGTCCGGTCAGACGGGCCTCGCTGCCGTGGCCGCCCGGCAGCACACCGCCGAGATGCACGCGCTGCTGTTTTACTCCGGCATCGCGCTGGCCATCACGGCGATCGCCGGCGTAGGGCTCGGCTGGATCGTCGCCGGGCGGGTGCTGCGGCCGCTGCGCACGATCACCGAGACCGTGCGCGACATCTCGGCCACCAGCCTGCACCGGCGCCTGGCGCTGGACGGCCCCAGCGACGAGCTCAAGCGGCTCGGCGACACCTTCGACGCGCTGCTGACCCGGCTCGACGGCGCGTTCGATGCCCAGCGGCGGTTCGTCGCCAACGCCTCCCACGAGCTGCGCACCCCGCTCACCGTCAGCCGGGCGCTGCTCCAAGCGGTCGCCACCGACCCGCACGCCAGCGCCGAACAGCTCCGGGCAACCTGCCACGAGGCCATCGAGGTCGCCGACGAACAGGAACGGCTGATCGAGGCGCTGCTTACCCTGGCCCGCAGCGAACGTGGCCTCGACCACCACGAGCCGGTCGACCTCGCCGGGATCACCGGCGACATCCTGGCCACCCGCGAGCACGACGCCGACCGCCTCGGGCTGCACATCCAGGCGGTCGTGGAGCCCGCCGGCATCAACGGCGACGCCCGGCTCGCGGAGCGTATGGCGAGCAACCTGATCGACAACGCCCTGCTGCACAACGTCCCCGGCGGCACTGTCCAGGTAACGACCGGAACCCGGGCGGAACGCGGCTTCCTCACCGTCGCCAATTCCGGCCCGGCCATCGCCCCTGGCGAGGTGCACCGGCTCCTGGAGCCCTTCCAGCGCGGCGACTCCAGCCACCCGCACGGCGACGCAGGCCTCGGTCTGGGCCTGTCCATCGTCCAGGCCATCGCCGCCGCACACGACGCGACGCTCACCACCTCGCCGCGGCTGGGCGGAGGCCTCGATGTCACGGTGAGCTTCCCGCCACCGAAGACCCGCCCCGCGGCTGAAGTGGCCTTGGCAAGCAGTTCTCGCTCCGGGTGAGCGGAGAGGAGTCCAGCAGCGATGGCTGTGGTCCATAAGACCACGATGAGCCCGGGAAAGCTGGAATTGCTCGCGGCGTGGCTGCCCGCCCAGCCGTGGCACGTTGCGGCCTCTGGCAAGCCGGAACTGGCCAGGGCCGGCGGCTTCCGCCTTGATGACCCAGCGGGGCACGTCGGCATCGAGTTCATGGCTGTGACCAGCCGGTCCGGGGAGCAGGCTGTCACCTACCTGGTGCCGATGACATACCGCGGGCAGGCGCTGGCCAGCGCCGGCGGCGCGCTGATCGGCACCTCGGAGCACGGAGTGCTCGGCCGCCGCTGGATCTACGACGGCCTCGGCGACCCGGTCCTGGTGGCCCAGATGGTGGCGCTCATCCAGGGCGAGGCTCGCGCTCAGATGCAGAACACCAGCAACACACCGGACCCGTCCGTCACGAGCCAGCCGGCCACCACGGGCCCGCTGACGGTGATTGATTCAGAGGTCGTGGCCAACGCAGCTGGCTCGGACGTGCGCGTCCGGACCAGTGGCGGAGGCACGTCCAGCGGCAACCTGGTCATCCACATCAACAGGGTTCTCCGCCCAGGCGCCGACCCCGGCAGGCAGACGGGCAGGCCGTGCCTGTCCGGGACCTGGCGCCTGCCCAGTGGCGACACCGTCCGCGGCGTTTTCGCCACCGCCAAGTACACGGCCACGCTCGGCGCTGAAGGCTGAGTTCATGCACTTCACCTCGCAGACCGACTCAGGGCCTGGTCAGGGTCAGCAGTGGCTGCGGGTAGCCCGGAACCGGGACGTCGGGATCGGCGGCGACCGCCGCCTCCAGGCGCTCGAAGCCAATCGCGATCTCCTCGTGGGTGAACTGCTCGAAGATCGAATACGACCGGAGGCGGAGCTGTGCCAGTCTCTCTGCCCGGGTTCCGGCCGACGGCTCGGTCAGCTTCGAGAAGTCCGCGACCCGCCACCCGGCGCGGGTGAAGAGCGCCTCGACGTCGGCGAGAGGCTGGAAGATCGCCGCGTCGGTCTCCAGCCCGTGAGGGAAGTACTCCAGCCACCAGAGCCGAGGCATGTGGTCGCGGAACTGGGACGCGAGCAGGACCGTGCCGCCGGGCCGGGTCACCCGGGCTAGTTCGGCGGCGGCGCGGGCTTGCTCCCGCACGTGATGCCATACCAGGAACATCAGCGTGTAGTCGACCGACGCCTCCGGCAGCGGGATCGCCTCGGCCGACCCGCTCAGGTAGCTGACGTCGGGATGGGGGGCTGTCTCGGCGATCCGGCGCATCGCCGCCGCGGGCTCCACGCCGGTGACCGGCCCGAACGCCACCGCGAGCGCGGGCGTGAAGCGGCCCGTCCCGGAGCCGAGGTCCAGCCCGTCGAGCGGGCGCCGCGGCGGCAGCCGGTCCGCGAACGCGCGGATCCAGAACTCGACCTGGTCCGGTCGCAGCGAGCGGCCGCGCGCGTAGTTCTGGTGCTGCTGGGTGTTGTAGTCGACCGGCTTCATCGGGAGCCTCCGGTGGGTGGGCGTAACGGACCGCCGACCTCACTCAACCGGGCTTTTGTCCCTTCAGATGCCCGCGCGCGGCGCGGGTCGCAGCGCTCGGACCAGTCTCGCCCAAGCGACGGAACCCTAGCTGCGTCCAGTCGTAAGGTCAGGCTAGCGAAACGGGGGGCGCGATGACAGATCTCGAAGCGGTGATGCTCGAGGACACGCGGGTGCTGCTGGACCGGTGGCGGCGCGAGTTCGCCCGGCGGCCGGGGGCCGAACGCGAGCGGCTGCTGCTGCTCGCGCTGGAGCGTGAACAGATCGTCGCCGTCGCGTACCGCGAGGAGGCGGTGGCCGGGCGGGTCGCCGAGCTGGACGTCGGCGCCGGGGCGCGGGCGCTCATCCGCCAGACGCTGATGTGGATCTGGAAGGACGAGCAGCTGCACTTCGAGTTCATGCGAGGCCTGCTGCTCGACTCCGGCTCGCTGGCGTCAACGCTCGTGGTCTACGGCCGGGCGGTGCAGGGCGCGCTGTCCGGGTGGACGTCGTCGACCGCGACCGGGCTGGAGGCGCGGTCGGCGCCGCTGCGGACCGGGGCGGCCGGCGCCCTGATCGCGATGGCCAGCGCGGCGCACCGGATGCCTGCGGCGCTCGCAGCGGAACTGCGCTACCAGACGTTCCGCCGGTACTGCGCGCTGAACGTGGCGCTGGAGGCCAGCGCCGAGTACGCATACCGGCGCCTGGTGCAGGTGGCTGGCTCCGACACCGAACGCGTGGCGTTCGACCGGATAAGGGACGACGAGGCCCGGCACGCGGCGGCGTTCCGGCTGCTGACCGGCGTGCTGACCGACGACGACCGGCTGGCCGACGGCTGGACCGCGGAGCGCCTGGCCGCCGAACTGGAGGACATCAGCCCCTGGTTCCTGCCCGCGGCCCAGCGCCCCGCCACGGTGGCCGAGCAAGGACTGCCGCGCTCGTTCGGCTCCCGCGCCCCGGTCGTGGTGCGCACCGGGCGCACCGACGCGGACAAGGCCGGGGTGCTCGAGGAGTGCCTGGACCGGGCGGGCCTGGCCGGGCTCGCCGCTGGCGCGCGCTCGGCGGCGGTCCGCGTCTCGTTCATGCTCGGCTACGACCGCGCCGACCGCTCGAACGTCAACGACCCGGAGCTGGTCGACCTGATGGCCCGGTACCTGCGGCGGCACGGCGTGACCGACGTCGCGGTGCTCGAGGCCCCCACCGTGTACGGCAACCTGTTCGGCAACCGCTCGGTCGCCTCGGTCGCCGCCTACTTCGGATTCGGCGCGCCCTCGTACCGGATCGTCGACATCGGCGAAGACCTTCAAAGCTGCCGGTTCGACCGCGGCTTCGTGCAGAAGTCGATCACCGGCACCTGGCTGCGCAGCGACCTGCGGATCGTGATGCCGAAGCTGCGCACCGACCCGACCGAGTTCGCGCACCTGGGCCTGTCCACGCTGGAGGGCAGCACCGGCGCCATCGACGCCACGTTCTACGCCGGGCGGCACACCGACTTCCGGTCCGCGACCATGATGCTGCTCGACGTCGCCGCGCCGCACTTCGCGGTCGTCGACGCGTGGGCGCCGGTGGCCGACGGCCCGTTCGGCGTGATGGGCTGCCGCCACCCGGCCGGGATCCGCGCCGTCTACGCCGGCCGTGACGCCCTTGCCGTCGACGAGGCGGTGCTCGCGGACATGGGCGTCGCCGACCCGCGCAAGGCGCCGATCGTCGCCCAGGCCTATCACTGGTTCGGGCTCGAGCCCGCGCCGCTGACCGTCGACGGGACCGGGCCGCCGCTGCGCACGCGGCTGCGCGGCGCGCACTCGTCCCCGCTGCTGCGCGGGCTCGGCACGGCCTCCTACCCGATCTACATGTACCTCAGCAACCGAGGGGAGCTGTTCGTGCCGGCCATGGACACCGCCGCGTTCCCGCCGCTTGCCACTTCCGGGCCGGTCACCCGGTCGGTGCGCTGGCTCAGTCAGCGGGCGTTCG
>JASHQP010000431.1 GCA_030039095.1 Streptosporangiaceae bacterium | reverse complement strand
AAGCTGGGCGTCACCAGCCGCGCGGCCGCCGTGTACCGCACGGCGGCCGCCGGCTTAACTCCACATGCCGCGGGTGTCGTATACCACCTTGCCTGCCAGCTGGGTCTTCTTGATCGTGCGGAAGCAGCTGTGGTCGACCAGCAGCGCAATGACGTCGGCCTCGGCGATCGCGTGCTCGGCGTCGGCCATCATCACGTTGCCGAGCTCGTCGAACCGGGCGGGCAGCGACGACACGTGCGGCTCGACCGCAAGGATCTTGACGTCGGGCAGGGCCGCGGCAACCCTCGCGGTGATGTCGACGGCTGGGCTCTCCCTCAGGTCGCCCACGTCCGCCTTGAACGCGAGACCAAGGCAAGCGATCCGCGGATCGCGGAACCGGCGCGACGTGGCCACGATCTGGCCGGCGGTGTGCGCGGGCATGTGGTCGTTGACCGTGCGCGCGGTCGCGATCAGCCGGGCCAGGTCCGGTGCTGCCTCGACGATGAACCACGGGTCCACCGCGATGCAGTGCCCGCCGACGCCGGGCCCCGGCCGGAGGATCTCGACCCGCGGGTGATGGTTCGCCATCTGCCTGATCTCCCAGACGTCCAGGCCGAGGCGCTGGCAGATCAGCGACAGCTCGTTGGCGAACGCGATGTTCACGTCCCGGTAGGCGTTCTCGGCGAGCTTCGCCATCTCCGCGCTGGCCGCGTCGGTGACGATCAGCTCGCCGCGGCAGAACGTCCGGTACAGCTCGGCGGCACGCGCGGCGCACGCGGGCGTCAGCCCGCCGATCACCCGGTCGTTGGTCGCGATCTCGATCATGACCCGCCCCGGCAGGACGCGTTCCGGACAGTGCGCCACGTGCACGTCTGGCGGGATATCGGCGACGTGCGGCAGGTGCAGGTCCGGGCGGCGGGCCGCGATCAGCTCGCTGACGCGCCGGGTGGTCCCGGGCGGGGCTGTCGACTCGAGCACGATGACCTCGCCGCCGCGCAGAACGCCGGCGATCGCGTCGGCGGCCGCGGTGACGTAGCTGAGGTCGGCCCGATGATCGCCGGTGAACGGGGTGGGCACGGCGATCACGTACGCGTCGGCCTGGGGCATCTCCTGCTGCGCCCGCAGCCGGCCCATGGCCACCGCGCCGCTGACCGCCACGGAAAGATCGGGCTCCGCGAACGGCGTCTCGCCCCGGTTGATCCGCTCGACGATGCCGGGGTTGGTGTCGACGCCCGTTACCTGGAGGCCGCCGGTGGCCAGCGACACCGCGGTTGGCAGCCCGATGTAGCCGAGCCCGACGACGGCGGCGCTCGATAGTGCCGTCACGATCGGTACCCGCATGGATACGCCATATCGGCAACCTACCGTAGGTGCATTGCTACGCAGCGCTGTTTCCGCAGCTTGCTACTCGACGGCACGGTCATGCGGACGTACTGTGTGGGCAATGCCCCGGACCCTGGCAGCTGTCTCACCGATCGCGCAGGAGCGGCGCAGGGATCCGGAGTCTTATTGCACAACGACCAGCACCGGGCAGGTTCAGCCACCGGCACGCCGCACGGCGGCCGGAAGGTCATACGGGGCGCGCTGTCAGTGGCTCTCGTCGCCGCCGCCTTCGGGTTCGCGCTCCCCCGGTTTGCGTCCTACCGCAGCGTGTGGGCCAGCCTGCAGGCGATGACCTGGCCCTATGCCCTGCTCATCGGTGTTGCGGCCGCGGCGAGCCTGGCCTCGTACTGGTTCGGGATCTGCGCGGTGCTGCCCTCGCTGCGGCTGCGCCAGGCGGCGACGGTCAACCTGAGCTCCAATGCCGTGGCCAACACCCTGCCCGCCGGGGGCGCCCTGGGCATGGGGGTCAGCTGGGCGATGCTGTCCAGCTGGGGCGTGGGCACGGAACAGTACGTGCTCTACACGCTGCTGTCGGGGATCTGGAACGTCTTCGCCCGGCTGGGCCTCCCGGTCCTCGCACTGGCGGCCTTGCTGACCATCGGCAGGCCCGATGCCGTCCTGATCACCTCTGCCGCCGTGGGCCTGGGCCTGCTCGCCGCCGCGACGGCCGGGCTCGCCCTGCTGCTGCGCAGCGAGCGATTCGCTCTTCGCGCCGACCAGGTGCTGCAGCGTGTGGTCGGCTGCGCCTGCCGGCTGGTCCGCCGTAAGCAGCCGCCCGGAATCGCCGGATCGCTGGCGGGCTTTCGCGGTCGTGCCGCCGAACTGGTGGCCGCGCGCGGCTGGCGGATCACCGTGACCACCGCCGCAGCCAACGTCATCCTGTGGCTGGTGCTGCTGGCGTGCCTGCGCGGCGTCGGCCTGTCCCAGGCTCAGGTGTCGTGGCAGACCTCCCTGGCGGCATACGCGTTCGTGCGGCTGCTGACCGTGCTGCCCCTCACCCCCGGCGGCCTCGGGATCACCGAGCTGGGTCTGGTGGGTGTCCTGGCCGCCGAGGCGGGCCCCCGCGCGGGCGCGCAGGTGGCTGCCGCCGTGCTGCTGTGGCGGGCCGTCACCTACCTGCCGCCGATTCCGCTCGGCGCGGCCGCGTTCCTGGTCTGGCGGCACGCACCCGAACTCATCCGCTCTACCCCGGTCAGCACGGCACCGGCAGGCCTGCCGGGAGGCGCGCAGCCGGAGGCAGCCACGGCGAGTACACCGCTAGGCAACTGACCGTAAGCAAAACGCTACGCACCGTCGTTCCCGTCGCTAGTATCTTGCGACGTGCCGGGGGAGCTGACAACCGTTCTAGCTGCGGTGATATGCGCCGCATGCGTCACCGTGGCCGAGCCGGTGCTGATCCCGCTGCTGCGCCGGACGGCGATCGACGTGCCGAACGGGCGGTCGTCACACAGCGTGCCCACTCCGCGCGGCGGCGGCGCGCCGATCGCGGTGGGGCTGGTCGCAGCCGCGCTGCTGATCCACGGCACCGCCGCCGTGATGTTCGCGATCGCGGTCGCGGCCTTTGCCGCCATCGGCTTCGCCGACGACCTGGGCGGCCTGCCCGCCGGGCGGCGGCTGACCATGCAGGGACTGGCCAGCCTCGCGATCGCCGTGGTCCTGGTCGTCCGGACGGGGCTGCCTCCGGCGCTCATGGCGGCCGCGGTGATCGTCTTCGCGGTGTGGCTGATCGGCTTCGTCAACGCGTTCAACTTCATGGACGGGGTGAACGGCATCTCGGCTGGCCACGCGCTGATCGGCGGCGCCTACTACGCCTGCCTGGGCTGGTGGCGCCCGGATGCGTTCCTGGCCGTGGCCGGAGCGGCCGTGGCCGCGGGCGCGCTCGCCTTCCTCCCCTGGAACGCCTTTCACGCGCGGGTGTTTCTCGGCGACGCGGGCAGCTATGGGCTTGGCGTGGCGCTGGCGCTGCTCGCCGCGTGCTCGGTGATCCGGCACATTCCGCTGGAGGCCGCGCTCGCCCCGCTCGCCCTGTACCTGGCGGACACCGGGTGGACGCTGCAGCGGCGTATCCGGGCCGGTGAGCGGATCTTCGAGGCGCACCGGACGCACACCTACCAGAAGCTGTGCGACGTGGGCTGGTCGCATCAGCGGGTGACGCTGGCCACGGGCGCCGTGACCGCGGCGGTCTGCCTGCTCGGTGCCGCCAGCCTCACCGGCCACCCGGCGCTGCGGGCAGCCGCTGACCTGGCCGCCGTCGGGTTGCTGGCCGCCTACCTGCGCTCCCCCGCGTGGCTGGGCTGGGCCGGCACGCGGCCAGCGGCGGAGGTCGCCTGATGAGTGCCGGCCGATCGCAGCGAGTCCTGATCGTCACGCACTACTTCCCGCCCGAGGCCGGCGCACCCCAGGCCCGGCTGTCCGCGCTGGCGGCCGCGTGGGCCGTAGACGGGGACGAGGTGACGGTGCTGACCGGGATGCCGAACCATCCGACCGGTGTGCTGCCGCCGGAGTACCGCGGCGCGGTCCGGCGCAGCGAGCGGCGGGACGGGTACCGGGTGGTGCGCACGTGGCTGTATGCCACGCCCAACGAGGGGGTGCTGCGCAAGACGCTGTGCCACCTGAGTTTCATGGTCAGCAGCGTGCTGCTGGGCGGCTTCGCCGCCGGCCGGGCCGACACCGTGGTCGTGTCCTCGCCCACCTTCTTCTCTATCGGGTCGGCCTGGCTGCTGGCCCGGCTGAAGCGCGCCCGTCTGATCGTCGAGGTCCGTGACCTGTGGCCGGCGATCTTCGTGGAGCTCGGCGTGCTCACCAGCCGCCGGGTGATCCGCCTGCTGGAGCGGCTCGAGCTGGCCGCCTACGCAGCGGCCGATCAGGTCGTGGTGGTCAGCGACGGGTTCCGGCAGAACCTCATCGAGCGCGGCGTGCCCGCCGCGAAGGTGCACACGATCCGCAACGGCGTCGCGCTCGACCGGTTCCGCCCGGATCCCACGGGCCGCGAGGAGGCGCGGGCACGCCTCGGCGCCCGGCCGGGCGATTGTCTCGTCCTGTATGCGGGCACGCACGGGATCTCGCACGCGCTCCCCCGTGTGGCCGACGCCGCGGCTCTGCTCACCGGCCAGCCGGTGCGGCTGGCGTTCGTCGGGGAAGGCGCCGACAAGCCGCGGCTGGAACGCCGGGTCGCCGAGCTCGGCCTGGAGAACGTCACCCTGGCTCCTGCGGTGGCGCCGGACCAGGTTCCGGCGCTGCTGGCCGCCGCCGACATCTGTCTGGTGCCGCTGCGCGACGTGCCGCTGTTCGCGACGTTCATCCCGTCGAAGATGTTCGAGTACCTGGCCGCGGGCAAGCCGGTGATTGGCTCGGTGACCGGCGAGCCGGCGCAGATCCTGCGCGAGGCCGGCGCGAATGTGGTGCCGCCGGAGGACAGCGAGGCGCTCGCGGCCGCGATCTCGTCGCTCGCCGCCGATCCGGACCGCCGCGCCGACATGGCGCGGCAGGGGCGCGCCTACGTGGAGAGGTTCTTCGACCGCGCCGAGCTGGCCCGCCAGTACCGCAAGATCCTCGGGGATGCACGGTGAAGCTGATCGTCACCGGGGGCAGCGGATTCCTGGGCGGGTACGTACTGCGCGAAGCTGCCGCGCGCGGGCACCAGGTCGTGGCGCTGGCCCGCAGCCAGACCGCAGCCGGCACGGTCACCGCGCTGGGCGCCCGCCCGGTGTTCGGCGACCTCGACGACGCCCGCTCGCTCGCCGGCGCGTTAACCTCGGCAGGCTCCGACGCGCTGATCAACCTCGCGTCGCTCGGCTTCGGGCACGCGCCGGTGATCATCGGCGCAGCCCAGCAGGCGGGCCTCGAGCGGGCGGTGTTCGTGTCCACGACCGCGGTCACGACGACGCTCCCGGCCAGTTCCAAGCGGGTCCGGCTCGCGGCCGAGGAGAGCATCCGCGGGTCCGCGCTCGACTGGACGATCCTGCGGCCAACGATGATCTATGGCGATCCCGGCGACCGTAACCTGTCCCGGCTTCTTCCGCTGCTGTGCCGGGTGCCGGTGCTGCCGGTTCCCGGGAGCCGTCACCTGCAGCAGCCGGTACACGCGGCCGACGTTGCCGACGCGGTGCTGGCCGCCGCCGAGCGTCCGGAAGCCGCGCTGCACACCTACGACGTGGCGGGACCGCAGCCGCTCACGTTCACCGAGCTCCTGCACACCGCGGCCAGCGCGGTAGCCAGCCGGACCCGGTTCGTCCCGGTGCCGTTGTCCCCGGTCATCGCCGTGGCGCGCGGCTACGAGCTGCTGAGCCACGCCCCGAGGATCCGTGTGGAGCAGGTGCGCCGCCTCGCCGAGGACAAGGCGTTCGCGATCGACGACGCCATGCGCGATCTGGCCTATGCCCCGCGGTCGTTCGCGGACGGCATCCGCGCCGAGGCCCGCGCGATGGGGCTGGCGGCATGAACGGGAAGGAGCTGGCGCTGCTCAGCCGCACCGCCGTGCACCTGCAGCCGTCTCAGGTTGCGCACCGGGCACGGCTGCGCGTGCAGCGTGCCGCGCTGCGGCACTGGCCGGACCTTGGCCAGCGGCTGCTGGCCAGCGCACACCCGGTCAGCGCGGGCGGCTGGCCGACCAGCTTCACGCCCCTGGACGCGACCAAACCAGAGCGCTGGCCGAGCCTCGCCCAGCTGGCGTCGGGCCGGATCACCCTCCTCGGGGTGGTCAGGGACCTGGGCGAGCCAGCGCAGTGGCAGCACGCCGACGCGCCGCAGCTGTGGCGTTATCACCTGCACTACTGGGACTGGGCCTGGGGCCTCGCGGCCGAGGCCGAGCGCGGCATCGCCAGAGGCATGTTCGCACGGCTCTGGCAGTCCTGGCAGGCCTCGTGCGCGTTCGGGCAGCCAGATGCCTGGCTGCCCTACCCGACCGCGCTGCGGGCCTGGTCGTGGTGCGGGCTGTACCGCGACCTGGTCGCGGGCAGCGACCTCGAGCCGGCTTTCCTGCGCGAGGTCACCGCGCACGCCGGGTTCCTGCGCCGTCATCTCGAGTCCGACGTGGGCGGCAATCACCTGATCAAGGGGCTCAAGGCGCTGGCCGGGCTCGGCGTCTTCCTTCGTGACGAGCGGCTGCTCTCCAGGGCCCTGGAGCGGCTCACCGCCCAGCTGGCCGTGCAGGTGCTGCCCGACGGCGGGCATTACGAACGGGCTCCGGCCTACCACTGCCAGGTGCTCGCCGACCTCATAGACGTGTCCAGCTTGCTCAGCGCCGCCGGAAGGCCGCCCGCTCCGCGTCTGGAACTGGCGATCGCCCAGATGCGCCGCTGGCTCGGCATGGTACTGACCCCGGACGGGGAGGTGCCGCTGCTCAACGACGGGTACCCGGTCCCCGGCGCCGTGCTCGACGCGCTGCGGCCGGAACCGGCTCCGGACACGCCGCTGGTGACCATGGCGGACACGGGGCTCATCCGGGCATCGATCGGCGGCTGGCACTTGATCGCCGACGTCGGCGCGCCGTGCCCGGACGAACTGCCGGCACACGCACACGCCGACACGCTCGGCTGCCTGCTGTTCGTCGACGGTGCGCCGCTGCTCGTCGACACGGCGACGTCGACGTACACCGCCGGGCAGGTGCGCAGCTACGAACGGTCCACCGCGGCGCACAACACCGCGGAGGTCGACGGCGCCAACTCCACGGAGGTGTGGGGGGCGTTCCGGGCTGGGCGCCGCGCCCGGGTGCACGGACCGGCCGCCAGCGGCGGTGCCGGGCAGGTGACCGCCGAGGCCGCGCACGATGGGTACCGGCGGCTGCCCGGACACCCGGTGCACCGCCGCCGCTGGACGCTGACCAGCGCCGGACTTCAGGTGAATGACGAGGTGACGGGCGGCAGGCGGCACGAGGTCGTGGTCCGCTGGCACCTTGCGCCCGGGACAGCCGTGCAGTTGCAGGCGGACGGTGCGGTGGTCAGCACGGCGGCGGGCGACTTCCCGGTCAGCGTCAGCTCGTCGGGCCCGGTCCGGCTCGGTGTCGAGCCAGGCATGGTCGCCACCGGCTTCCAGGCAACCTCCGTTGCGCCGGTGCTGACCTGCCGGATCGATGCCGGGCTGCCGGTGCGGGTCAGCACGTGCTGGCGCCAGACCCTCGGCGGAACCGCCGGAATGTGGAGGACAGTCTGATGAAGAGCGTCGTTCAGCCGGTCAAGGGCGGGCCGGTGGAGGTGCTGGAGGTGCCCCGGCCGACCCCGGAGCCGACCGAGGTCCTGGTGCGCACGATCGCTTCGGTGATATCCCCGGGGACAGAACGCGCCGTGACCAAGCTGGCTCAGTCGAGCCTGCTGGCCAAGGCGCGGGCGCGCCCGGACCTGGTCCGCAAGGTGGTGGCCAAGGCCAGGACCGAGGGCCTGGCCGCCACCGCCCAGAGCGTCCGCGGCCGCCTGGCCGAGGACATGCCGCTCGGCTACTCGGCTGCGGGCGAGGTCGTCGAGGTCGGCTCCGCGGTCAGCGGCCTGCGGGTCGGCCAGCTGGTGGCCACCGGCGGGGCCGGGAAGGCCAACCACGCCGAGTTCCAGGCCGTGCCCGGGCTGCTGTGCGTCCCGGTCCCGGACGGCGTGCCGGCGGCGGACGCGGCGTTCACCACCGTCGCCTCGATCGCCCTG
>JASHQP010000430.1 GCA_030039095.1 Streptosporangiaceae bacterium | reverse complement strand
GCTGCAGCGGCCGCTCGACCGTGTACTTGGCCGACTTGTACCTGACCACCCGCATCGCACTGTCCACGGTCCCGTCCCCCGCGGCCTGGCCGAGCAGGTCGAGGTACTGGCCGCAGATCATCTCGGCACGCATGGCGTGGAGCACCGGCTGCCCGCGGCGCAGCGAGGCCGGCGGCAGGCCGCTGGCCGAGAACAGCTCGTCGGTCCACGCCATCAGCAGGTCGCCGATGAGGATCGCCGCGCCGGCGCCGAACGCGTCGGCGGAGCCGCGCCATCCGGAATCCACATGTACCCCGGCAAACCTGCGGTGCACGGACGGCTGCCCGCGCCGGGTGTCGCTGGCGTCCATCAGGTCGTCGTGCACGAGCGCGCTCGCGTGCAGCAGTTCGAGCGCGGCGGCCGCGGTGAGGATCGGCGGGCGGTCCTCGCCGCCCGCGGCGCGCCAGCCCCAGTAGCAGAACGCCGGGCGCAGCCGTTTCCCGCTGGCCAGCAGGCCGGATATCGCGTCCATCCACGGAAGCATGTCCGGGCCGATGGCGCCGAGCGCGGCGCGCTGGCGGCCGAGGAACTCGTCCAGGGCCCGTCCCACCTGGGCGCGGATCTGGGGAAGCCCGGTGACGCCGACGCGGCTTGTCGCCATGGTGGCGAGACTAGCCTCCCGTCGCGCCACCGGCGGGGGAGCGTCGCGTTCCGGCCGGAACGCCAAGGTTGTGATTCCGGCGCGCTATGCCAGGCTGGGATCTGACGGCTCTACGGAGGGGGCATGACGGAGGACCAACAGGTCCCGCCGGGCATCGACCCGGCCACGCCGAGCCCGGCACGGCTCTACGACTACTACCTGGGTGGCACGAACAACTTCCGGGCGGACAGGGACGCCGCCGAGCGCATCCGGGACCGGATGCCGGAGCTGGCCGATGCCGCGTGGGCGAACCGGGCGTTCCATCAGCGCGCGGCGCTGTGGATGGCCGGCACGGCCGGCATCCGCCAGTTCCTCGACATCGGCTCGGGCCTGCCCACCCAGAACAACACCCACCAGGCGGTGCACCGGGCCACCCGGGAGGCCCGCGTGGTCTACGTGGACAACGACCCGCTGGTCCGGGTGCACGCCAGCTCGCTGCTGGTCAACGCCGGGGACACCCGGTTCGTCACCGCGGACCTGCGCGACCCGGAGGCCGTGCTCAACCACCCGCAGACGCGTGAGCTGATCGATTTCAGCCAGCCGGTCGGGCTGCTGATGACCGCCGTGCTGCACTTCGTGGCCGACGGCTCGGATCCGCATGGCCTGATCGCGCGGTACGTGGCCGAGCTGGCCCCGGGCAGCTACGTGGCACTGAGCCACATCACCGCCGACCAGAAGCCGCCCGCCGCCACGGCGGCCATCTACGATATCTACGCGAATGCCACCGAGCAGATCTACCTGCGCAGCAGGGCCGAGGTGGAGGGGTTTTTTCACGGGCTCGAGCTGGTGCCGCCCTACGAGGGCGCCGCGGCCGCGGTGACCTATGTGGGCGAGTGGGGCGCCGAGGATCCCGATCTCGCCGACAGCGACGGATCGCGGTGGTCGTACGGCGGGGTGGCCCGCCGGCCCTGAGCCGCGCGGCGGCCCCGGTCGGGCCGGCCCTGAGCCGCGCGGCGGCCGGCGGTCCCGGCTAGCCTGATCGCTATGCCGCAGAGTCAGCTCGAGGCCGTGCCGGCGATCAGGGACCTGCTGGCGTCGGGGGCCCCGTCGTATTCGTTCGAGTTCATGCCGGCCAAGACCGAAGCCGAGGAACGGCAGCTCTGGCGGGCGATCCGCCAGCTCGAGCCGCTCCGCCCGACGTTCGTCTCGGTGACCTACGGAGCCGGCGGCTCGACCCGAGACCGGACGGTGCGGGTCACCGGCAGGATCGCCGAGGAGACGACGCTCACCCCCGTCGGGCACTTCACCGCCGTGAACCACTCGGTGGCCGAGCTTCGCCACCTGATCGGCTCCTACGCGGCGGTCGGCGTGCGCAACGTGCTCGCGCTGCGCGGCGATCCGCCCGGGGACCCTAACGGGGAGTGGGTGGCGCACCCCGACGGCCTCGACCACGCGGCCGAGCTGGTCCGGCTGATCCGGGCGTCGGGCGACTTCTGCGTCGGCGTGGCCGCGTTCCCCGAGGGCCACCCCCGGTCGCCGGACCCGGACTCCGACATAAGGCATTTCGTCGAGAAATGCCGGGCCGGTGCCGACTTCGCGATCACGCAGATGTTCTTCTATCCCGAGGACTACCTGCGGCTGCGCGACCGCGCCGCGGCGCGGCGCTGCGACGTGCCGATCATCCCCGGCATCATGCCGGTCACCAGCGTGCGCACGCTCGAGCGCATCGTGGTCCTGTCGGGCGCGAAGTTCCCGGCGGACCTGGCCGACCGGCTGCACGCGGCCGACGGCGACCGCGCTGCCACCCGGAGGATCGGCGTTGACTTCGCCGCGGCGCTGTGCGACCGGCTGCTCGCCGAGGGGGTGCCCGGGCTGCACTTCTGCACGCTGAACGGCTCCCGCGCCACGCAGGAGATCTACCAGTTGCTCCGGCTCGATGAGCGGCCATCCGCGCCCGGCAGCAACGGGAGCGCCGCCCCCGTCACCGCGTAGGGCACAGCGGGAGCGCCGCCCCCATCACCGCGTAGGGCACCGGGGCGCCGGGGAAGTGGTAGCCGGTGAGCAGGTCGGCGAAGCCGAGCCCGCGGTAGAGGTGCCGGGCCGGCGAGTTGGCGTCCTGGGTCGACAGCACGGCCGTGCGCTCGCGGCGGCCCTCGGCGAGGCCGAGCACCAGGCTCCGGCCGATGCCGCGGCGGTGGAAGTCCGGGTGGACGTGCACCTCGGCGATCTCGAGCGAGTCGGAAAGCCACCCGGCGGCGAGCGCCCGGCCGGCCCGGGCGGTGAGCGCGGTCGCGACGACGTCGTGCCACCACTGGCCGTCCGCGCCGCTGAAGCCGTAGCTGAAGGCCACGATCCGCCCCGGCGGCCCCGGCCGGCCGTCCTCGTCGGCGGTCACGGCGAGGGCGCGGAAGCCCTGATAGGTCGCATGCCGCTGCATGATCGAGCGCCGGCCGGGAAGCTGTGCCGGATCGGGCCGCATCGCGGCCTGATACACGCCGGTGAGCGCGTCGAGTTCGGCCACGAAGGCGGCCCGGCTGAGTTCCCGCGGCTGGATTGAGCACTGCACGGCGGCAAGCGTATGCGAGCCGGTCCGCCCAGCCCCGGCGTCGCGCCCGTTGGGCATCAGCCACGCCGCCCACATCGGCTGCCGCCACCGCGTGCATCAGCGCTCGCGCCGTTTTGTCGGACCCACCTTGTAACTTCGAACTCAGTTGCAATCGGCTGGACACTCGAACGAATTTCTGTTCGAATAATCAAGAGAACGGCGCCGGGCGAACTCCCCACCTGGCACCGCCAGCCGGGCGGGACGTGGGGAAGCGTCCCGCCCGGCCGGTCAGGGGCCCACAGCCCCGGGACGGTGGCGGGCACGCGCCGCTGATAGGAGGTAGTGCAGTGAGCACAGCCGCAACACCCGCTGAGGTTCGACCGGGCATGAACCGCGGCGACGCCAGGCCACGCTGCCGCGTCGCTCCGTCGGCCATGGCCCTGCTGGAGTCGGCCAGGTATGGGCTCGCTGCTGCCGAGGGCGAGGCGTCGGCCGGAGCCCGGTATGTGGCGGCGCACCTGGCGGCGCTGCGGGCCGCCGCGGCGGTGGTCGCTGCCAAGGCGGACCCGGGAGCCTCGTCGCGCCGCAGGCGGCCGCTGAGCGTCTGGGAACTGCTGCCGAAGGTCGAGCCTGCGCTCGCGGAATGGGCCGCCTTCTTCGCCGCCGGGGCGGCCAAGCGCGCGGCGGCCGAGGCCGGGCTGCCGCGCGCCGTGTCGCTCCGGGAGGCCGATGACCTGCTCAGGGATGCGGAGATATTCGTGTCACTCGCCGAGAACGCGCTCGGCGTTCCTGCTCAGCCGCTGCTTCCGATGCTGACGGCCGGATAGCCCGGGGTCGGCGTGGCGTAGTCCAGGGGGCCGCGCGCTCGCGCCGCCTCGGGCCGAGACGCCCGCGTGACCAGAACGTGTCCCGGGGATCAGAACGTCTCGATGGCTCCCCTCGCCTCGGAGTCCAGAATGCCCCAGCTGATCAGTTCCTCGGTGAGGTCCGTCGGGGACTTGTCATAGATCACCGCCAGCGACCGCAGGTCCTCCTGCCGGATCGACAACACCCGCCCGTTGTAATCACCGCGCTGGCTCTGAATCGTCGCGACGTAGCGTGCAAGCGGCCCCGCCTTGTCCTTGGGCAGCTGCGCCATGCGCTCGAGATCGATCACCAGCTTGGGGGACGGCGCAAGCAGCGTGGGCAGCACGTCGCCGGGCAGCAACTCGGACACCGGCACACCATAGAACTCGGCAAGCTCGGCAAGCTTCTGCACGGTCACCGAGCGGTCGCCGCGCTCGTACGAACCAACGACCACCGCCTTCCAGCGGCCGCGGGACTTCTCCTCAACGCCGTGCAGCGAGAGACCCTGCTGGGTCCGGATCGCGCGAAGCCGGGCTCCGAGGGTCTTCGCGTAGTCAGATGGCATCTTGTCGGCCCCCTGGCCTGTCGTAGGTGATAGTGGTGGTTACGCACAGTGACGGTAGGCCGCGAGGCCGACAAGGTCAAGCCGAATGGCAAAAAGCGGATGAACTTACGCGCGGTGGCGCATCCGCGTGACAGCAGGCCAGCGGCCGTCCCACGGCACCAGAACCCCGGTGGAACCAGGGGTTCGGCGGCTCCGCGATCGCCCGCCGCGGGTGCGCACCGTAGGCGACATGTTACTAGATCGTGACATCATGTGATAAAGGTCACGGGCAGTTACGCCGCGTACAGGCGCTGCAAACCCGGCTGATCCGGCTAATTCCAGCGAGTTACCGCTGATCCCGCGCGCATACCCGGATCACCGGCGCACTGCTGATACGGTTGGGCGAACCGACGTCCTTTAAGACCCGTCCGGTGAGGCGGGAAAGGGGGTCCCCTGATGCACGCGGCCGATCGGCTGGGCGCTCCACCCGCCAAGACGGTGCTGGAGCCCGACGAGATAAGGCGGGCGCTGACCAGGATCGCGCACGAGATCCTGGAGCGCACCAACGGCGCCGGCGACGTGGTTCTGCTCGGCATCCCGACCAGAGGGGTGCCGCTCGCGCGGCGGCTTGCGGAGCGGCTGGCCCAGGTGGAGGGCCGCGAGGTTCCGGCCGGCTCGCTCGACATCACCATGTACCGGGACGACCTGAGGCTGCGGCCGGCCAGGGCACTGGGCCATACCGAGGTCCCGGCCTCGGGCGTCGACGACAAGGTCGTGGTCCTGGTCGACGACGTCCTCTACTCCGGCCGTACCGTCCGGGCGGCGCTGGACGCCCTCGGCGACATCGGCCGCCCGCGCGCCGTCCAGCTGGCCGTCCTCGTCGACCGGGGGCACCGGGAGCTGCCGATTCGCGCGGACTACGTCGGCAAGAACCTGCCCACGTCGCAGCGTGAGGTCGTCCGGGTGCTGCTCACCGAGATCGACGATCGCGACGCGGTGCTGCTGGGCGTCAGCCGGGAGAACTCATGAACCGTCATCTGATCTCCGCCGGGGACCTGAGCCTCGATGACGCGCTGCTGATCCTGGACACGGCCGAGGAGCTGGCCCAGATGTCGGAGCGGCCGGTCAAGAAGCTCCCTACGCTGCGCGGCCGCACGGTGGTCAACCTGTTCTACGAGGACTCGACGCGGACCAGGATCTCGTTCGAGGCGGCGGCGAAGCGGCTGTCCGCCGACGTCATCAACTTCTCGGCAAAGGGTTCGAGCGTCGCCAAGGGGGAGAGCCTGAAGGACACCGCGCTGACGCTCGAGGCGATGGGCGCCGACGCGGTGGTGATCAGGCACGGTGCCTCCGGCGCGCCGCACCGGCTGGCCGGCTGGGTGCGGGGCAGCGTGGTGAACGCGGGCGACGGCACCCACGAGCACCCGACCCAGGCGCTCCTCGACGCGTTCACGATGCGCCGCAGGCTGGGCAGGCTCGACGGGATCCGGGTCACGATCGTCGGCGACATCCTGCACAGCCGGGTGGCCAGGTCGAACGTGCTGCTGCTGAGCACGCTGGGAGCCGACGTGACGCTGGTGGCGCCGCCCACGCTGCTGCCGGTCGCGGTCGGCAGCTGGCCCTGCTCGGTCTGCTACGACCTGGACGCCGCCCTGCCCAAGGCCGACGTGGTGATGATGCTGCGGGTGCAGCAGGAGCGGATGAACGCCGCCTACTTCCCGAGCGTGCGCGAGTACAGCCGCCGCTACGGCCTGGATGCCGGGCGGATGGCGCTGCTGCCCGAGCACGGCATCGTGATGCATCCCGGGCCGATGAACCGGGGCGTGGAGATCGCCGCCGACGTCGCCGACTCCACCAGGTCGACGATCGTCGAGCAGGTGGCCAACGGGGTGAGCGTGCGGATGGCAGTGCTGTACCTGCTGCTCAGCGGCTCGCCCGAGGCCGAGCGGCCGCAGCAGCGGCCCGAGCAGCGGGGGGAACAGGAATGACGGGCAGCTGGCTGATCACCGGGGCGCGGCCGCTGGGCGGCGAGCCGGCCAACGTGCTGCTGGCCGACGGGCTGATCGCGGAGCTGGGGCCCGATGTCGACGCGGCGGGTGCGCAGCGGCTGGACGCCGACGGGCTGATCCTGCTGCCCGGCCTCGTCGACCTGCACACCCACCTGCGCGAGCCGGGCCGGGAGGATGCCGAGACCGTGGCCACGGGGACCGCGGCGGCCGCGCTCGGCGGCTTCACCGCGGTGCACGCGATGGCCAACACCGATCCGGTGGCCGACACCGCCGGCGTGGTCGAGCAGATCTGGCGGCTCGGCCGCCAGGCGGGCCGCTGCGACGTTCAGCCGGTCGGCGCGGTCACGGTCGGCCTGGGCGGCAGCCAGCTCGCCGAGCTGGGCGCGATGGCCGACTCGGCGGCGGGCGTCCGGGTGTTCTCCGACGACGGCAGGTGCGTGCACGACGCGGTGCTGATGCGGCGTGCCCTCGAGTACGTCCGGGCGTTCGGCGGCGTGATCGCGCAGCACGCCCAGGAGCCGCGGCTCACCGTCGGCGCGCAGGTCAACGAAGGGGAGATCTCCGCCAGGCTCGGCCTGGGCGGCTGGCCCGCCGTCGCGGAGGAGGCGGTCATCGCCCGCGACTGCCTGCTCGCGGCGCACGTGGAGTCCGCGCTGCACGTCTGCCACGTCTCCACGGCAGGGTCGGTGGAGATCATCCGTTGGGCGAAGTCCAAGGGCTGGCAGGTGACCGCCGAGGTCACCCCGCACCACCTGCTGCTCACGCAGGAGCTGGCGGCGGGCTACGACCCGGTGTTCAAGGTCAACCCGCCGCTGCGCACCGCCGAGGACGTCGCGGCCCTCCGGGCGGGCCTGGCCGACGGGACCATCGACTGCGTGGCCACCGACCACGCCCCGCACCCGCTGGAGGACAAGGAGACCGAGTGGGAGGTGGCGGCGTTCGGCATGACCGGGCTGGAGACGGCGCTGCGCGTGGTGCACAAGGCGCTGGTGGAGCCCGGCCTGCTCGACTGGCCCGGCGTCGCCGACCGGATGTCGACGCGGCCGGCCGCGATCGGCAGGCTGAGCGGTCACGGCCGGCTGCTGCCGGGTGAGCCCGCCAACCTGACGCTCTACGATCCCTCGCCCGCGGCGGCGGTCGACCCGACGGCTCACGCCTCCAAGAGCCGCAACACGCCGTTCGCCGGGATGGTCCTGCCGGGCCGGGTGATGGCCACGTTCCTGCGCGGCAAGCCGACCGTGATCGACGGGAAGCTGGCCTGGTGACCGCGTCACCGGCGAGGGCCATGCTGGTGCTCGAAGACGGCACCACGTTCCGCGGGCCGGGCTACGGTGCCGACGGCGAAACGTTCGGGGAAATGGTCTTCAACACCGGCATGACCGGGTACCAGGAGACGCTGACCGATCCGTCCTACTGCGGCCAGATCGTCGCCATGACCGCGCCGCACATCGGCAACACCGGCGTCAACGACGCCGACCCCGAGTCGCGCCGGATCTGGGTGAGCGGCTACGTCGTCAGGGAGCCTGCCAGGATCTACTCGAGCTGGCGCGCGGTCCGCGGGCTCGAGGAGGAACTACGGAACCAGGGGATCACCGGGATCGCGATCACCGGGACCCGCGCGCTCACCAGGCACCTGCGGGAACGCGGCGCGATGCGGGCCGCGATCAGCACCACGGAGACAGACCAGCGGCGGCTGCTCGAACGGGTGCTCGCCAGCCCGCACATGGCCGGCGCCGACCTGGCCCGCGAGGTGTCCGTGGCCGAGCCGTACCTGGTCAGCCCGCCCACCGGGGTCCCGGTGCGCTACCGCGTCGCCGCCGTGGACCTCGGCATCAAGGCCGCGACGCCGCGGTCCATGGCGCGGCTCGGCTGCGAGGTCACCGTGCTGCCCGCGGCGAGCACGGCGCAGCAGATCCTGGTGTCCGCCCCGGACGGGGTGTTCTTCTCCAACGGGCCAGGCGACCCGGCCGCGATCGGCTACGCGGTCGAGGCCATGCGCGGGGTGCTCGCCTCCGGGGTGCCGGTGTTCGGGATCTGCCTGGGCAGCCAGGTGCTGGGCCGGGCGCTCGGGCTCGACACCTACAAGCTGCGGTTCGGCCACCGTGGCGTCAACCAGCCGGTGCAGGACCTGCGCACCGGACGGGTGCAGATCACCAGCCACAACCACGGGTTCGCCGTTGCGATGCCCGGCCAGGACGCCGCAGCCGGGGCC
>JASHQP010000429.1 GCA_030039095.1 Streptosporangiaceae bacterium | reverse complement strand
ATGCGGGGATGGGCTTGCCCACTATGATCGTGAGTCCTGCGGGGATGACGGTTATCAGAAAGGCTATGACAGCCAGGGCCTTCAGGGCCCAGTAGCCGCGACCGGGACGGTATCGCTGCGACGGTGCCGGGCGTGACATCGCATCCTGGCATGTCAGGCTCGGCGCAGGAGTCTGCTGCCGCTTCCTCTGATCTGCCGCCCAGCGTTCTGCTTCCTTTTTCTGCATGGAAATCGACTCAGGCGAATTGGGATTTCCGTCTGGCCCAACGGTGAGCGGCTGCCTGAACCTGCTGACTTGCGACGGCCCGCATCCAGCGATACCTGAAGGCGCGGGCGGCGGCGTGGTGGATGCCATCTGCTGATTGGCGCGAAGCCTATCGTCAAGAGAGCGCCGGTAAGCTGCCTCGGCATCCAGCTGCACGGACAGTTCTTCCATCTCCTGCCGTGTGACGCCAGCCCGATCGGCCTCCCACAAGCGATCGCTCACGTGCGGCTCGCCGAATGTGCTGGCTGCCCGCTGAGCTTCGTCCGGCCCGGGTCCGTAGCCGCCCGCAATCCATGGATGAGGTCCGTACGTCACCTTGCCCCCAAATCGCTCGAAGCCATGCTACGACCGCTGAACCAGCGGAAGAAGACCCGATCTGTTCTCTGCGCGCCGCGCTACATAGCTGCCGCATGAACCGGCAACACCGGCAGCGAGCAGGTCTTCTACGTGGATAGCTCCCACCGTGTGCACCAGTTGATCCGGGCCAACAACAGCTGGAACTTCGGCCTGACCTCCGGCTGAGCGGCTCTGGCTGAGCTGGTAGAGGAGCGGTGGCCGCGAGCACGATCCCGCGCGCCTGCCGACTGCTTTACTGGCCCGGTGCCATGTATCCGGCTGGAGACGGTGATCGCGGCCTCGATGTGCGACTGCTTCGAGTTGTCGCTGTCGGTCGACGCCCATACCGCCTCCATGCGCGGGTCGGGCGAGCGCGCCGTCGGCGGGGTGACCAGCGGGATCATGAAGCTTGGCGATACGGTTACCTGGCGCGGCCGCCACTTCGGCATCGTGTTCGTGATGACCTCTGCGATCACCGCGTACCAGTACCCGTGCCGGTTCGTCGACGAGCAGCTGCGCGGCCCGTTCCGGCAGTGGTCGCACGAGCACACCTTCGCGGCGGCCGAGGACGGTCAGACGGTCATGACCGACGTTGTGGAGTTCCGCTCGCCGCTCGGCCTGCTGGGGTCGCTGGCAGACTGCCTGGTCCTCGAGCGCTACCTGCGGTATCTGCTCCGCCAGCGCAACACCTGGCTGAAGACGACGCTGGAAGGGCGGGCCTAACCGTTCAATGGCCGGCTGCGGCCGACAGCGGCAGCGTACCCGGCCCGATTCAAGGGCTCCTCTCGCTACCTGCCGCTGGGCCTGCGCTGCGGTAGATCAGGGCGACCAGCGGCTGCCTTCTCGGCCTGACCGTCGTGCTTTGCCACGCGTCAAGTTCGAAGGTCTGGCGCTCGGTGAGGCTGACCCCTGCCTGCTTGCGCATCAGACCAGCCCAGAGCAGTCCCATGAATGGGCTCAGGACGAGCCGATACTGACGTTTCAGTGCCCTGCGGTTGCTGCCGGGCACGACCTTTACTTCGTCGCGCGGGCTCACCACCACAATGCAGCAGCTTCCGCGTGCGAACGAGACGGCCGGGTCGACCACTGTTGGCAAGCCAGCAACGTGCAGCGCCAATCGCGCCGTCGCATAAAATTGCGCTTCGACCAGGCGAACGTGTTCGGGGTCGCCGCCCGCGACCCAGCCGTTGAACGCCGCCATCACGAACGGCATAACAAGACCAAGTACCGGTTCGGCCAACTCCGCGCCGTGCGCATCGGCGTGGTACTCGGCGGGCAGGTGGTCGGGGCTCGCGGCAAGGTCGTGCAGACGGTTGGCCAGCTCGAACAGCTCCCCAGTTCCTTCCGCCAGCACGTCCCTGGTCTCCGCTGCCCCATCATCGGCCGCCTCGGCCACCTGCTCCCTGCTGCCGGATCCGATGGCGGCCTGAATTGCGGCCCAGTCCACCGTTCCGAACTTGACGGCACGGGGCAGGCGCCGCGAAGAGCGACCGCGTTCCCCCTGGCCCGGCACCGATTCAGCCGGCTCACCCTGCCCGCCCGACACAGAGCCAGTCTCGCACGCCAGTCATGGCGACGGGGCGGTGCGCATCTACCGTCGCTGCCGTCAGTCCGGGATCACGCCCCGGGGGCTGGCCGACTGCATGATCGCCGCCGTTGCGCGGCGCCACCGAGCCACCCTGCTGACGTGCGACAGCGACCTGAACCATGTGGCCAGGATCATCGGCATCGACGTCGACGAGGCCTCGCGCCGTTGAGGACCACCGCCACGTGCGCGGGAGACCTGGCCCTGCGTCAGCGAGGTTGGTCCGCGGCCGGCCCGGTGAGCCGGCCGGGAAGCCGCGCTCCGACGATGACCGCGGTAAGAGCGACCACGATGCCGAAGGAGAACGCCAGCGCGACGCCGGGACGGTGCCCGATCCCGGCCGCGGCGGCGGCCACGATCGAGCCGGCCACTCCGGTGCCGAGGGCCTGGCCGAGCACGTCACAGAGCTGGAGAGCCGAGGTTGCCCGGCCTTCCTCGCCGGCCGCGGCGCGATCGAGCGTGGTCACCGTCAGTGGAGCGTAGGCGGTGCCGATCCCCCCGCCGGCTATCGCCCAGGCCACGACGCCCAGCGCGGGGGGCACCGACGGCAGCAGCACGACGCACATCACGCCAAGGCCGACGGCGACCAAGCACTCGCCGGGCCGGACCAGGCACCGCGGACCGTACCGGGCGATGCAGCGGGCCTGCACCCACGATCCGGCCGTCCAGGTGAGGGTCGACGCCGTGAGCGCGAGGGCGGCCAGCGCCGTGGGGGCATGGCGTACGCTCACGATCGCGTACGGGACATACGCGTCGCCGGCGAAAAAGCAGCAGGTCAGGAGCGCCCGGCTGAGGATCGTGGCGGCCAGCCCCGGCCGCGCGGACAGGTACCGAGGGGGCATCAGGCGGCGCAGCGATACGGCGAGAAGGGCTCCGCCGGCGACACCGCCGGCAGCGACCACGGGCACCACCCCGGAGCTGAGCGACGCCAGCGCCACGCCGGCGCCGGCGACCACGCCCAGCACGGCCAG
>JASHQP010000428.1 GCA_030039095.1 Streptosporangiaceae bacterium | reverse complement strand
GCACGATCAGCCGCTTGTGCATCGCGGTGAGCTGCGGGTGCGGGTCCGGCCAGGAGGTCAGCGCCCGGCGGGCGGAACCGTCCAGCGCGGCCACGTAGAGGTTCGGCGGCTCGGCGTTGCTCTCGTGCCACAGCAGGATCTCGGTACGCGGCGGCGGCGCACCCAGCTCACCGTCGCCCAGCTCACCGTCGCCCAGGACACCGGGCGCGGCGGACGAGACGGACGCGGCGGGAAAGCCCAGCACGTGGTCCAGGCCGTCGGCCGGGCTCCGGTACAGCCGTTCCTGCTCCATCGTCGCGAGATCGAGGCGGTCGAGGAACGGCCGGTCCCCGTCGGGGGTCGAGCCGTCGCCGCGCAGGTAGATCGTCCCGCCGTCCTGCAGCACGGTCCGGCTGCCGTCGGGGCTGGTGGCCATCAGCGGCGAGCCGGGATCGGCGTACGCGTCGTCCATGGAATGGTCGAACAGGACCCGGCGCCGCCCGGGCCCGGCCAGGTCGCACAGCCAGGTGGTCAGCCAGCGGCGATCACGGTCGTGCTCGGTCAGCAGCACCTGGTGCGGCTCGGCCAGGTCGAGCCAGCCCAGGCAGCGGTGCTGCACGTCGAGCACGGGCTCCGGCTCCCCGGTGAACGGCGCGGCCAGCCGCATCACGCGGTCACGGTGCTCCGCCGGAGCCACCGGGTCCCCGCCGTCGAGCGCCTCGGTCCACAGCAGCGTGGCCGGGGCCCGTTCCTCCCAGGACACCTGCCGCGGCCCGGTCGGCACTCCCTGCCGCGGCACCTCGTCACTGACGCCGAGCTCGGCGATGACGCGCTCCACTTCGCCCTCGGCCGACCAGACCTCGGCGCTGCGCGCGAAATACTGATAAGGGACCCGGAACGAGAACGGCCGCCGCACCCGGTGCACCAAGAGGTGCTCGCCGTCCGGGGAGTCGAAGACCCGCTGGTAGAGCCCGGGCGGCCCGAGCTCCTTGACCGCGCCGGTGCCGGGCTCGACGCGGAGCGGAACCGTGGTGGCCAGCGCCTCGAACGCGTCCGCGTCGGCGGCGGTCTGCAGCAGATCCTGGTAGGTCGCCATCTGCGACCGCTTGCCCGCGGTCTCCTCGACGCGCGGCTCGAGCGGCGCCTCCGGCAGACGGGGGGGCTCCCCCGGGGCCCCGAGCGCCAGCAGCGCGCCGCCGTCACGGGTCCACCTGGCCGCCGCGCCGATCGTCAGCGGGTCTCCGCCGAGCACGTCGCGGACCCGCAGCCCGGGAACCTGGCGTGCGGTCGCCGACTCGGCGTCGGCCACCCACACGCCGATGCCGTCCGCCTCGTCCACGGTGAACACGAACGACCGGCCGTCGGGCGACCACGCCGGGACGCTGGGCTGTGCCCCCTCGGGCAGGGACACGGCCCGCTCGGTCCCGTCGTCCAGCCGCAGCACCGAGAGGCCGGTCAGCCGGCGCACCCGCTGGCGCCCCGCCAGCACCGGGTCCACGCGTATTCCGGCCAGCCGGCGGTAGCCACGCTCCAGCAGGGCGATCGGCGGATGCGACTCGTAGTGGATGAGGGCAACGAACCGCCCGCCGGGAGCGAGCAGCGCGACCGGGGTCGGTGGCGCATCCACGATCGCGACGACGTCGCGTTCCGGGATCTTGTACGGCACTGCGATCCTCTCGCTAGGCAACGCGTGGTCCGGATCGGCGCGGTCCCCGGCTCATGGCCCAGTCTGACGCACCCGGGAGTCACACAGAAATCGGGACGGCCTGGCGCAGGCGGGCGCGGCTGAGGTCACGGCATTTCCTGGCGCACCCCGCACGGGCCTGGCCCGGGCTTATGCTCGGCGGTAGGTCGCCGTCGAGATCGGGCAGGTGCTTGAACGGGCTTGTTGGCCCCGTGCGGGGCATGCCGCCGAGCGGGCGCCGGTGCCCGGGCATCCCGGCGCACCATGGCTGAGGACGTGCTGCGCATGACCCCGGCCGACGGCGGGCCAGGGCTGATCATCGCCGGGGAGGTCGACGAGTCCAGTTACCCTCGCCTGGTGCGGGAGCTTGCCGCCCTGGACGCGCGGGGCGACGTCCACATCGACCTGGCCGGAGTCAGCTTCTGCGATCTCGCCGGCCTGCGCGCGATCGTCTGTGCCGCCGAGCCCGAGACCGACGGCTCCGGGCGCGGGCACCTGACCCTGCACGCGGTGCCGGACCGGCTGCGCCGGATCCTCGAGATCCTGGGCTGGAACGATATGCCCGGGGTCGGTTTCGCCGACGAGCGCCTGCCGGCCGGGCATGAGCAGCACGCGGGCCAGTGATCAGCGCCGGGTCACCCCGCACCGCGCCAGGCTGCACCGCCCCAGGCTGCACCGCCCCAGGCTGCACCGCCCCAGGCTGCACCGCGGCCACGCCGCACCGCGCCGGGCACGCCGCCCCAGACTCCCGGAGGGTGAGCATGTGCTCATGATATTGACATATGCACAGGCCCTGGTAGAAAGGCGTCAAGCCTGGCGGAAGAGGCGGTGAGTGCCTGGTGAGTGACTGGCGTGGGCCCTGGCTGCGGGCCGGGGAGCGGGTGACGGATCAGTACGGACGTCACGTCGGGGAGCCGGCCGAGGCGCTTCCCACACCGGCGCTGATCGTCGACGTCGACGCGCTGCAGCGCAACATCGCCGTGCTGATGAAGGCGCTCGAGGGCCAGCCCGCGCGGTCCCGCCCGCACACGAAGGTGCAGAAGTCGCCGGACATCGCGCTGATGCAGGTGGCGGCCGGCGCGATCGGCGTGACCGTGGCGCAGGTGTGGGAGGCGGCCGCGATGGCCGCGGCCGGGGTGGCCGACGTCCTCATCGCCAACCAGGTCATCCCCGCCGACAAGGTGGCCGCGGCCGCCGCGCTGGCCGGGCACATCGACCTCACCCTGGCCGTCGACGACCCGGGGAACATCGACGCGCTGTCCGCGGCGGCCGCGAAGGCCGGCACGCAGATCGGCGTCCTCGTCGAGCTCGACGTCGGCATGGACCGCTGCGGCGCCCGGTCCGCCGGTGAGGCGCTGCGCCTCGCCGAACGGGTGCACGCCGCACCGGGCCTGCAGCTGAAGGGGATCCAGGCGTACGAGGGTCACTGCATGTCCGTGCCGGACCGCGCCAGGCGGGTCCGGATGGCCACCGAGGCCATGGACCGCGCCGCGGCAGCGCTGGAGCTGATGCGGGCGGCGGGACTGCCGGCCGGCACGCTGTCCGGCGGCGGCACCGGCACGTACGACATCACCGGGCGCCACCCGTCCGTCACCGAGCTGCAGGCGGGCTCGTACGCGTTCGGGGACGCCTTCCACGCCAGGCTGACGACGGACTTCGAGATCTCGCTCACGGTCGCGTCGACGGTCGTCGCGCGGCACGGCGACCGGGTCATCCTCGACGCCGGCCGCAAGTCGATCGGGATCGACTACGTGCTCCCGCCGATGCTCGGCCAGGACTACGTGGCCACGTTCTACGCCGAGGAGCACGCGCAGTTCGACGTCGACGCGCGCTTCGAGGCCACGGTCGGCGACCGGGTCCGGCTCGTCAGCGGGTACGCGCCGACCACGGTGAACCTGTACGACGTGATCTTCGCGGTCAGCGGCGGCCAGGTCGTCAGCGTGTGGCCGGTGTTCCCTCGCGGGCCGGGCCACGCCGGCTTCCTGACGTCGCTGCAGCAGGGGTGACCGGCGTGGCGCGGCGGGCCGGTGGCCGCCCGGAGGTCCTCCCGGCGGCCGAGGCAGGCCGGCGCGGCTCGGACGAGCTGCTGCTCCGGGTGGCCTGGTTCTACTACAAGGACGAGCTCACCCAGGATGAGATCGCGAGGCGGCTCTCGGTCTCCCGCGCCTCGGTCGGCCGGATGCTGGAGCGCGCCCGCCGGGTCGGGCTGGTCTCGATCAACCTCAACGCCGAGCACCTGGACGCGTTCGAGCTGAGCGCGCGGCTGCGGCGGACCTTCGGCCTGTCCGAGGCGCTGGTGGTGCCGGACCACGACCGCGAGCCCGCCGACCATCACGTGCTGAACGCCCGGCTCGGCCTGGGCGGGGCGCAGTTCATGAGCACCCACCTGCGGCCCGGCGGCAGCCTCGGCGTCGGCTGGGGCGAGACCGTGTCCCGGGTGATCGCGGCCGCGAACTTCGGCGCGGTAGGGCCGGTGCACATGGTCACGCTGACCGGCGGGGTGGACGGATACCTGCAGACGATCCTGTCCTCGAAGGGCGGCGAGGCATCGGCCGAGGCCGAGGTGACGACGGCCAGGGTCATCCCCTCGCCGATCGTCGCCTCGACGCCGTCGCTCGCGGCAGCGCTGCGGGCGGAGCCGACCATTCAGCAGGTGCTGAAGCAGGCCTGCAGCGTCGAGCAGGCGCTGGTCGGCGTCGGCACCCCGGCGCCGGACGCAACGATCGTGCAGATGGGATACCTGACCTCCGGCGACGCCCGCCGGCTGCGCGAGATGGGTGTGGTCGGCGACATCCTCGGCCAGTTCTTCGACGCCAGCGGCAACGTGTTCGACCTGCCGATCCACGAGCGCCGGATCGGGATCGAGCTCGCCGACCTGCGCCGCATCCCGAAGGTGGTGGCCGTGGCCGGCGGTCTGCACAAGGCCGAGGCGATCCTCGGCGCGCTGCGCGGCAAGTTCGCCGACGTCCTGATCACCAACGAGCTCGTCGCGATGCGCCTGCTCGAGCTCGAGCGCGAGTTCGCCGGCCGCTGACGCCGCCGGTCAGCCGGCCTGCACCAGGTCGACCGCGGCCTTCTCGATCGTGGGCTCGTCGAGCAGCACCGCGTCGGCCGCCTGGCCGAGCGGCACGAAGCTGTCCTCGCTGGCCACCCGGGAGATCGTGCCCCGGTAGCCGGCGTCGACGAGCGCGGTGACGATGGCCTCGGAAACCCCGCCGGTGCGCCGGGTCTCGTCCACGATCAGCACCCGGCCGGTCGCCCGCGCCTCGTGCAGCACGTCCTGCGCCGGGAGCGGGGCGAGCCAGCGGAGGTCGACGACCCGGGCGCCGATCCCCTGGATGGCCAGCCGCCTGCCGACCCGCAGGCTCATCCGCAGCCCGTTGCCGAACGTGATCACGGTAAGGTCGCGTCCCTCGCCGTAGGTGCGGGCGCGGCCGATGGGCACGTGCGCGTCCGGCCGCGGGAACGGCGCCAGCCAGCCGCCGTCGCCATCGCTCAGCAGGTCGCGGGTGTGGTACAGCGCGATCGGCTCCAGGAACACGCACACGGAGCCGTCGACGGCGGCCGCGGACACGCAGGTGCGCAGCATCGCCGCGGCGTCGTCGGGCCGCGACGGGCAGGCGACGACCAGGCCGGGGATGTCACGCAGCGCCGCCACCGCGTTGTCGTTGTGGAAGTGGCCGCCGAAGCCCTTCTGGTACGCGAGCCCGGCCACCCGCACCACCATCGGGTTGCGGAACTGCCCGGACGAGAAGAACTGCTGGGTGGCGGCCTCGCCCCTGATCTGGTCGGCGGCGTTGTGCAGGTAGGCCAGGTACTGGATCTCCGGCACCGGAAGCAGGCCGGCCAGCCCGCCGCCGAGGGCCAGGCCGAGGATCGACTGCTCGTCGAGCAGGGTGTCGAAGACACGGGCGGCGCCGAACCGGCGCTGCAGTCCCTTGGTCACGCCGTAGACGCCGCCCTTGCGCCCGACGTCCTCGCCGAACACGCACATGCCTGGTTCCGCCTCGAGCAGCTCGGCCAGAGCCAGGTTGACCGCCTGGGCCAGCGTGACCGGCTCGGGCGCCGCCGGCTCCTGGCCCCAGGACTGCGCCCGGCGGAGCCTGTCGGCAACCCGGTCCGGATGACGCGGCGCCAGCGCAGCCATCACCTCGGCGGCGCTGTCCAGCGGCCGGCTGGCCAGCGCCTGCTCGGCGGCCTCGTGCACGAGGCCGCCGATCGCGACGTAGCGCGCCACGGCCTCGCCCGGGGTCAGCAGGCCGGACTGGACCGCGGTGGCCGCCGTGGCCACCAGCGGGTCGCGGCCGGTATCGGCGGCCAGTTCCGCGGCCGGCCGGTACGCGGTCTCCGCGTCGCTGCCGGCGTGGCCGAGGAAGCGGACCATCGACAGGTGCAGGAACACCGGCCGCCGCTTCGCCCGCGCGATGGCGGCGGCGGTCACGGCCGCGTCGTAGGCCGCGACCGCGTCGCACCCGTCGGCGGCCAGGTACTCGAGGCCGGGCCGGTCG
>JASHQP010000427.1 GCA_030039095.1 Streptosporangiaceae bacterium | reverse complement strand
CGACGCCGACCGGGTGCAGCGAGAGCCGGTCGCGGTACCGGCGCAACTCGGGCAGGAACGGCGCGGCGCGCAGCGTGCCGTCGAGGCCGTAGGTCCAGCCGTGGTAGGGGCAGCGGATCGCGCCGCCCACGCAGCCGCTGGGCCGCGGGCCGCCGGCGGGCTGGGCTCCGGCCACCGGGACCAGCCGCGAGCCGCGGTGACGGCACAGGTTGTAGTGGCCGGCCAGTCCGCCGGGGGCGTGGGACGTCCGGACCACGAGGATGCTTTCCCCGGCGATGTCTGCGGTCAGGTAGTCCCCCGGCTCGGGGACGGACTCCTCGCGGCCGACGCAGAACCAGTCGGCGAACAGCACAGCTTCCCGTTCCCGGGAGAACTCGCGCTCCGACGTGTAGCTCGGCCCGGGCAGGCTGGCCTCCAGCGGGATGCCGTCTTCCGTCACCGTTCGTGGCCTCCCTCGCGGGCGCGCTGGGGGCGGAGCGGGAGGCGCCGCCCGCCTCGCCGCAGGTCGGACACCACGCGCCTGGCGGCGTTGTAGCCGGGGGCGCCGGTGACCCCGCCGCCGGGATGGGCGCCGGCGCCGCACAGGTACAGGCCGGCGACCGGCGTCGCGTACCGGGCCCAGCCGGGCACCGGCCGCATGTGGAAGAGCTGGTCCGGGCTGATGTCGCCGTGGAAGATGTTGCCCTCGGTGAGACCGTATTCGCGCTCCAGGTCCAGGGGCGTCAGCACCTGCCTGGCCACGACCGAGGCCGGGACGTTCGGCGCGAAGCGGCCGATCCTGGCCAGCACCCGGTCGCCGAGCTCGTCCCGCAGGCCGTCCCAGGTCCCCTCGGCGAGCCGGTACGGCAGGTACTGCACGAAACAGGTCATGACGTGGCGGCCGGGCGGCGCCAGCGAGTCGTCGACGTTGGACGCGACCACGCAGTCGATGAACAGCTGGTCGGCGTCGGCCAGCTCGCCGCGCTTGGCCCGGTCGTAGCAGGCGTCGGCGACCGCGAGACCCGGTGGAAGGGTGAACAGCGCGCGCCGCCCAGGGCCGGCGTCCGCCGGCATGCCGAGCACCCGCGGCTCGGCGTCCAGCACCAGGTTGACCTTGCCGCACGGCCCGTCCATCTTGATCCCGGTCACCGCGGCCCGGAAGTCCTCCGGCAGATCCTCCTTGCCGAGGAAGCGAAGGAAGGTGCGTTTCGGGTCGGCGCCGGAAAGCACCGTGCCGGCCGTGAGCTCGGTGCCGTCCTCGAGCGCGACCCCGGTAGCCCGGCCGCCCCGGATCAGGATCCGGGCCACGGGGGAACCGGTAGCGATCTGCATTCCGGCGGCCCGCCCGGCCGAGGCGATCGCGCCGGTGATCGCGCCCATGCCGCCCATGACGTGGCCGAAGAACCCCTGCTCCGCCTGCTCCCCGCCGGTGAGCAGGTGAAAGGCGAGGCCGAGCAGCGTGCCCGGCTGGTACGGCCCGCCGTGCTTGCCGTACAGGTTGTTGGCCAGCACCAGCGCCCGGGCCTGCCGGGACTCGAACCTCGCGTCGACGAACTGGCCCAGGCTGCCGGTCAGCATCCGGGTGAGACCATCTAGTTCGGCACCGCGGAACCCCCGCAGGCGGCGGCCGAGCCGCAGCAGCTCGCGGTAGCCGCGCAGCCCGGTTGCCCCAGTGTCCGGCGGCAGCTGCATGAAGAGCGGCTGCAGCCGGGCCGCGAGCGCTTTCAGCTCGGCGTCGGCGGCAACGAACGCGCGCGCGTCGGCCGCCGAGAACCTCTCGAGCTCGGCGGCGGTCCGCTCGGTGTCGCCCCAGGCGGCCAGGACCTCGCCGTCGTCCAGGGCCACCTGGAGCGCGGGCTCACATGGAATCATGCGCAGCCCGTGCCGGCCGAGGCTCAGCTCGCGGATCACCTCGGGCCGCAGCATCGACGCGATGTAGGAGGTGGTCGACGCGCGGCAGCCGGGCGCGATCTCCTCGGTGACGCAGCACCCGCCCGCCACGTCGCGCCGCTCGAGCACCAGCGTGGACAGGCCCGCCCTGGCGAGCATCGCCCCTGCGGTGAGCCCGTTGTGCCCGGCACCCACCACGATGACGTCCCATCGAGTGCCTGCTCGCGCGCCTGGCATCATCCTTGACTTTCGGTCATCTAACAATCCAGCCTGACGCCCAGTATGATGAGCTGGCCTGATATGTCAATAGACGGCCTGTTCCGACTGCCGACGGAGTTTGCATGACTCTCAGTCAAGCTGGGAGAGCGGCCGACCGCCCACCCGTGCGCGCGGCCGCGCGCCAGCAGGCCAGGCAGCAGCGGATCGTCGCCGTCGCGATGCGCCAGTTCGCCGAGCGCGGCTACTCCGGCGTGCGGATCGAGGAGGTCGCGGCCCAGGCCGGGGTGGCCAAGGGGGCGGTGTTCGGCTACTTCGGCAGCAAGGCCGCGCTGTTCCTGGCGGCCTACCAGGCCGCTGCCCGCTCGTTCAGCCGCTACCTGGACGCGCCGCCCGACGTCCTCGCCGGGGGGTTCTTCGCGGTGATCAGCCACTGGGTCTCCCGCACCCCGGATCTCATCCACGAGAACTGGGTGCCGTACCGGGTGACCCTGCTCGGCAACTACTGCTCCAGCCTCGAGCTGCGGCGGGAGATCACCCAGTTCCTGCTCCGCGAGGATCCCTACGGCACGCAGGACTTCGTTCAGTTCGGCATCGACCGCGGCGAGGTACGCACCGACATCGACTCGAGGATGATCGTGTCCATGGTCGACTGGATGATGGACCGCTGCCAGGACGCGATCGTCACCGAGGAACTCGACCCGGGTCTCTTCGGCGCGGCGACGCAGTCCGCGGCCATGCGCGACCGGCGGGTCCGGGAGTTCGTGGAACTGGTGCGCAGCGCGATAGCCGCCGCGCCGTAGCGGGAAGCGGCGCCGTAGCGGGAAGCGGTACCGCCCTGGACCGCCTGCGGGGGGCGGACCGGGGGCGCGGCCGGTGCGGCGGGCTGGTGGCGGTGGGCTACATGGCGGTGGGCTGGCAGGCGGTGGGCTGGCAGGCGGTGATCGCCATGCGCACGGTCTCCAGATGCTCCGTGCTGAACGCCCCCTGGCCGGAGCGCCAGGTGGCCCACACCCGGTCGCGGATCTGCTTCGGCACCAGGTACCAGTGACTGCGGCACATCAGCCGCGACGGGTCGATCTGGGCGTGGCAGCCCGGAACGGGGCACCCGCTGGGACGCGCTAACCCGGCCAGCCCGCCCAGCTTGCTGCGCGGGCCCCGGCCGGTGCCGCCGGGAACCGCCGCGACATCGTCGCCCTTCTCCTCTGGTTCGCCAATCACGACCCCATCTCCTCCCCGCCCGCCAATGACCGTAACAGTACGGCACCCTTCTGACGGTTTCCCGCAATATCACCGCCTGTACGCTGTGCGATCGCTGCCTGTGGTCAAAGGTCTGCCATGTAGGGGTTAAGACCCTTAATCCCCCTAGAGCCTACGCCGGTGCCAGGGAGCCTGGCCAGAGCTCAAATGCCTCCACGTGCGTGGTGACCTGCACCTCGGCCCCGCCGTCCAGGCCTGGGCACGCGCATCAGGCAACGCCGGGACGGGTGTCCTGCTTGATCGTCAGACGGCCCTTGCGCATGACTCCGATGCGCTGTGCCCGGCGTGCCACCGAGCTGTCGTGGGTCACCACGATCAGCGTGAGGCCGTGCTCGCGCCAGAGCTTCTCCAGCAGCCCCATGATGTCGTCCCTGGTACCCTCGTCGAGGTTGCCGGTCGGCTCGTCGGCGAGCAGCACCTTGGGCTCCTTGACCAGCGCCCGGGCGATCGCCACGCGCTGCTGCTGGCCTCCGGAGAGCTCGGACGGCAGGTGGCGGCCGCGCTCGTCGAGCGCGACGCTCTCCAGCGCAGCCGCGGCACGGGCGCGGCGTTCCGCCGACCCGACGCCGAGCGGAGCTAGCGCGACCTCGATGTTCTCCTGCGCGCTCAGCGTCGGGATCAGGTTGAAGGTCTGGAAGATGAAGCCGATCGAGGTGGCCCGGACCCGGGTGACCTCGCTCTCCCGCATCGCGCCCAGGTCCTGGCCGTCGAACTCCACCGTTCCCGAGGTCGGGCGGTCAAGGCCGCCGAGCATCTGCAGCAGCGTGGTCTTGCCATGGCCGGTCGGGCCCTGGATGGCCATCCACTCCCCGTCCTCGACCACCGCGTCCACCCCGGCCAGCGCGTGCACGACGCTGCGGCCCTTCGGGTAGTCCTTCCTGACATCCGTCAGCTTGTACATGGCTTCCTTTCAGTCCTTGTTCCGATCAGCTCACTCAGCTCAGCTCACTCAGCTCAGCTCACTCAGCTCAGTTCACTCAACCCTGGCCAGCGCCGCGGCCGGGCGCAGCCGGGCTGCCCGCCAGCCGCCGAGCGTGCCGGCGATCAGCCCTCCGGCCAGGGCCAGCACCACGGCGAGGACGACCGCGTCCACAGTGACCGAGGCGGTGAGGTGGACCAGCACGGAGTGGCCCGCGTCCGCGGCAGTGCGCGCGAAGCCGCCCGTGCCGCTGCCGCTGGGCGGGCTGAAGCCGCCGCTGCCGCCACCGGGGGCGCCACCGGGGAAGCCGCCGGAGAACGACCGGGCGCCTCCTGGCGTCGCCGAGCCGGTGGTGGGGCCGACGGACGCGGACAGGGCCGGGGCCACCGCGGAGACGATCGCGGCCCCGGCGAAACCGAGCGCGACCCCGGCGACGCCGCCGATGATGCCGATGGCGACCGACTCGCCCATGACCTGCCCGATCACGCGGCGGCTGCGCCAGCCGAGCGCCTTCAGCGTGCCGAACTCCCTCACCCGGCGCGACACCGCTGACATGGTCAGCAGGCTGGCCAGCAGGAACGCCGCGACCAGCACCGCGATCGCCAGCCACTTGCCCAGATTGTTCGCCAGGCTCGACGCGCTCGACAGCGACCCGGTCACCTCACTGGCCAGGTCGGAGGAGGTCGTGACCGTGGCGCCGGGCACCGCCTTGGTGATCTCCTTCTGCACCGCCGAGATGTCCGACGCGCTGTCCGCCGCCACGTAGATCGTGTTGACCTTGCCCGCGGTCTTCGACAGCGCCTGTGCGCGCGCCAGCGGAACATACACGTCGGCCGACGAATCGCTCGCCGATACGGACACGATGCCGACGACGGTGAACTTGGTGCTGGCCAGCGTGACGTCCGACCCGACCTTCAGGCTCGCCGACTTGGCGTAGCTGGAGTCGATCACCGCCACGTCGGAGCTGGCGTCGGAGGCCTTCAGGGTGCGGCCGGAGCTGAGCGTCCCATTGCTCAGCGGGCCGAGCGCCTGTGCGCTCGAGGCCAGGTCGATGCCGTCGACCGACACCGTGTTCCCCGTGTTGAACGACCCGGGACCGCTGAACCCGCCGCCGCCGGTCCCGCCGGTGCCGCCTCCGGGAGCACCGCCGCCGCTGCCGCTGCTGAAGTTGGGGATCTTGAACGTCGTGTTCACGCTGTCGGCGGTCAGCGCGCCGGACGCGGCAGCCACGCCCTTCAGCCTGGAGATCGTCGTCACCGCGGAGTCGTCAAGAGTGCCCAGGCTGCGGGTGGCGGTCAGGGTGTCGATCTTGACGGTCTCGCCCGACTTGAAGTTGAAGTTGCTGGGCCTCCCCGCCGCGAAGGAGCCAGCGGTCGGCGATTTGGTGACGGTCGCGTCCGTGCCCACCCCGTACAGGTTCTTCAGCACGCTGCCCTCCGCGGATTTCACCCCGGACGACGCGGCGGTCACGGTGATGACCAGGCCGATTCCCACGGCCAGGCCCAGCGCGATAAAGCTGGCCTGCCGGATCCGCCGGCGCAGTTCGCGCCGCAGATACGTGAAAAACATCTACCTTCCCTCCGCTCGAGCCCTGCTGCCCTGCCCGCCCGTGCCATCCGTCAGCTCTCCCGGCCCCGGGAGCGCGGTGCAGGCGCAGGGGCTCGCAGTCCGCAGTTCTGTTCACGAATGGTGGGCGCCGGGCCGGGGACGAAGTGCTGCGCGGCGACCACGATTCGCGGGCAGGCGCAGGAGCCCCGCCGCGTGTAGTTCACTCAGCGAGCCTTGTGATCTCGTTGCGGCTAACTCTCACTTTCCTGAGCGCTGAGGTGGGTCAGCTGTGCCCTGGGCTGACCGTCAGCCGCCGGCGCCGCGTCGTCCGTCGGCGTCGCCAGCGGCAGCCGGACCCGGAACGTCGCGCCGTCACCGGGCGGTCGCGGATCGACGGTGATCGTGCCCCCGTGGGCGTCCACGAGCGCGACCGCGATGGAAAGGCCGAGCCCGGTCCCGCCGCTGGAGCGGCTCCGCACGCCGTCGGTTCGGTAGAAACGCTCAAAGACGCGCGAGGCCTGCTCGGCGGTCATCCCCGGCCCGTCGTCGGCGACGGTGATCTCCCCGTAACCGGCCACGCTGACCACCCCGACGGTGACAAGCGTCCCTGGCGGGGTGTGCTGCAGGGCGTTGCCGATGAGGTTGTCGATGACCTGCCGCAGCCTTCCGCCGTCGGCGGAGACGATGACCGGGTCGGGCGCCGCCTGCAGGGTGAGCGCATGACCGCGCGCGACGGTGCGGGCCATCAGCACCGCCTCGGCAGCGACGCTGGACAGGTCCACGGGCTGCTTGTCCAGCGGCCGGTCCTCGTCGAACTGGGCGAGCAGCAGCAGATCGTCGACGAGGAATCCCATCCGGGTGGCTTCCTGCTGGATCCGGGTCATCAGCCGGGTCATCTCCTCACGGCTGGCCGCCTCACCCTGCTGCAGGCAGAACTCGGCGAGTCCGCGCACCGAGGTCAGCGGGGTCCGCAGCTCATGGCTTGCGTCAGCGACGAAGCGGCGCATCCGGTCCTCGGAGTCCCTGGCGCGTGCCTCGCCCTCTTCCCTGGCCCGGTAGGCCGCCTCGATCCGGCCGAGCATGGTGTTGAGCACCGTGGCCAGCCGACCCACCTCGGTGTCGGCAGCAGGGCGGTCGATGCGGCGAGAGAGGTCCCCGGCGGCGATGGCCTCGGCCGCGTCCTCGATCCTGGCCAGCGGCTTCAGGCTGGCGCGGATCAGCGGAAGCCCGATGGCCGCCAGGATCAGGATCGCGACCACGCCGGCCGCCCCGTCCGCTATCTCCAGCCTGGCGACGGTGCTGTTCAGGGCGTCGATGTTGTAGGCGATCAGTACGTGCCCCCCGCCGGGACCCGGCCGCACCAGCACCCGCCAGGAGTGCCCGGTGTCTCCAGCCGAGGAAGCAGTGAACGGACCGCCGGCATCGCGCAGCCGTGTGGCCGGAACCTCGGGCGGCGCGGCGCCGTGCACCGACCCGCTCGTTCGTTCCACCCGCCCGTCGGCACTGAGCTGCTCGATCAGGAACAGGCTGGGGAGCTGCGGCGTCCCGGTGCGCGGGAGCCTGGCGGGCGACAGCCCGGCGGGCGGGCGGCCCCGTCCCCTCGGCCCGGCGAACGTCAGCAGCTGCGCGTCAACGCGGCCGACCAGGTAATCGCGCAGCATGGTCGTGCCCACGGCACCCATCACCGCCGAAGTGACGATGACCAGGATCGCGGCCGCTGCCATGATCCGCACCCGCAGCGACGCGTTCGCCAGCGACAGCGGCAGGCGGCGGAGCCGGGATCTCACGGGGGCGGGATCCGCAGGACGTAGCCCATGCCGCGAATGGTGTGGATCAGCCGTGGCTCGCCATCGTCGACCTTGCGCCGCAGGTAGCTGACGCACGACTCGACGACGTTGCTGTCGCCGCTGAAGCTGTAATCCCAGACGTGGTCGAGGATCTGCGCCTTGCTGATCACCCTTCCGGCGTTGATCATCAGGTAGCGCAGCAGCTTGAACTCGGTCGGGGTCAGCGCGATCAGCCGGCCGCCGCGCCGGACTTCGTGGCTGCCGGAGTCGAGCTCGAGGTCCGCGACGGCCAGCCGCGAGCCGCCGTCGTCCTGGCCGCCGCTGCGGCGCAGCACCGCCCGGATCCGGGCCAGGACCTCGTCGAGGCTGAACGGCTTGGTGACGTAGTCGTCCCCGCCCAGGGTCAGTCCGGTGACGCGATCGTGCACCGTACCCCGCGCGGTCAGGAAGATGACCGGAACGCGCGGGCCGCCCGAGCGGAGCTGCCGCAGCACGTCGAATCCGTCGCCATCGGGCATCATCACGTCGAGCAGAATCAGATCCGGCCGCGCCTTGACCGCAGCACGGATCGCCTCCGCGCCCGTCGCAGCGGTGACCACGTCGAAGCCGGCGAAGCGCAGCGACCCGGACAACAGTTCGAGAATAGTGGGCTCGTCCTCGACGACGAGCAGCCGCGCTTCTGCCTGCGCAGGCGGAGCGGCGGCATCAGCAGCAATAGGGGATCCCACGGTCCAACGCTGGCCAGCCAACCTTCCGGTTTCCTGAACGCCGACTCGGAGGTTCATCTGCACCTCCGCGGCTCACTCGGGCGCGACGATCTCGCATTCTCGCTCGATCTCGCCGATGTCGGGGGTGAGCGGAGCAGTCCCTGCTCCACCGCATAGGTGCCGGCCAGTTCCAGGCACCTCGCCAGGGAGTCAGTCCAGCCGGCCGCCACGGCCCGGCCGCTCGCAGTGGCAGGCCGCTCCGATGACGTGCCGGCCACCTCGGGCGCACGGGCATCCATCTCGCACAGCTCCTGGCCGACATGCTGCCGGGGCAGGGCCCGTCACAGTAGAGCCGCACGTAGCAGCGGAGCCGCATCCCTGCTGCGTCGTCTTGCGCTACTGGAGCTGCTCTTACATATGCGAAATAATGCAGGAAATGATGGCCCGTCGCAGCCAGGCATCTGTTGAAGCCTTAGCTGAACTCCCCGGGCTGCGCCGGGCCATACTCCCGGGCGCCTGTGCATCGGAGTACAGCGGCAGCTACTGGTGGGAGCACGGCCTGTGTCGATACTGAGGCGGACGAGGTTTTTCACAATCGCGGCCCGCGCTCAAGTGCGCGGCAAATATGGAGATGCGGTCGGCGCCCGGGATTTGTTCCGGGTCGCACTGCCGCTGGCATCACGGGAGTTCGGGGACAATGATCCGAATACCGACGGCGATGATCAGAACGGTGCGTGTGCCGGAGCGGGCATTGGTTCCGGATGGCCATCTACGCAGCTCAGCCCCGCCCTTGGCTGCGCTGGCGGGTATGAGCTGCGCTCACGGTACGGAGGTCAGTGAATGCCCAGTCGCCTCAGCCGTTTAGGCTCCGTGCCCGGCGGGCGAGCTGGTGTGATCTTGGCGGCCATCGTGGCGCTGGCCGCCTGCTCGAGCGCTCAGCCCCGGCCCGCGGCCCGCGCCCCGGCGGCGAAGGCCCCGCCGCCCATTACCATGCGGGGCTACGGCACGGTTTCCGCAACGCTGCCGGGCTGCACGACCGCGACGCAGCCAGCTCCCGAGCTGCCCAGCTCGCTGGTGACGCGGACCAGGCTGCCCAGCACCCCGTTCCGCGTACCCAGCTCGCCTGCGCGGCTGACTAGCCTGCCGAGCACGCCGTTCGGCGTGGCGGTAATGCCCGGCGACAACTGGGGCTTTGTGACCCTGGGCCGGAGCATTGAGGTTGTCAGGATCGGCGCGGCCGGCCCGGCGCGGCTTGCCCGCCGGATCGCCACCGCAACGTCGGGCGCCAAATTCGAGGGCACACATGCCGGAGCGGTGCTGACACCGGACAGCCAGTATCTGCTCGCCGTCAACGGTCATGGCGGCTTCACTGTCATCGGCACGGCCGCCGCCGAGCGCGGCAGCAAGAACGCGGTCCTCGGCCAGGTCAACGCGCCCAGCGGGGGCAACACGGGCGAAATCGAGGTGGCCGTGACGCCGGACGGCCGCTACGCATTCGTCGCCGAGGAGTCCGCCGATCACATCGACGTTTTCAGGCTCAGCCGCACGCTGGCAGGTCATTACGGCACGGCCAGCTACGTCGGGGCGATCCCGACCCAGCTGGCGCCCGTCGGCCTGGCTGTCTCGCCGGACGGTAGGTGGCTGTACTCGACCAGCGAGGTCATGAGCTCGCGCAGCAAGAGCGAGATCGGGTCGCTCGGCGTGATCAGCGTCGCCCGGGCCGAGACAGATCCGGCGCACTCGGTCATCCGCCGGGTCCCGGCGGGGTGCAATCCGGTGCGCGTGATCACCTCGGACGGCGGACGGGTGGTCTGGGTCACCGCCCGGGCCAGCGATGCGCTGCTGGCCTTCTCGGCGCGTGCCCTCGCGGACGGCTCCGCGCATCCGCTGCTGGGAAGCATCAGGGTGGGCGAGCTGCCGGTCGGGCTCGGCCTGGCCAGGGACGGGCAGCTGCTTGTCGTTGCGGACTCGGATCGCTCCGGCATCCCAGGCGAGCATGCCAGTCTCGCCGTGGTCGATGTCACGGACATGCTCGCCGGCCGGCCCGCGCTGCTCGGCTATCTGCCATCGGGGCGGTTCCCGCGCGACGTCGCCTCGGGTCCCGGCGGCCAGCTACTGCTCGTCTCGAATTTCGGCTCGGATCAGCTCGAGACGGTGCGGCTGGACAGCCTCCCGTAGCGGCGCGCGGATCAACGCGACCTCGCGGTCGTGGTCGGCTGGCGGGACGTCGATCACGATCTTGGACAGCCTGCTGTGGTGACTCATCAAGACAGCCTAGGCGTCAGCTAGGCGCGGTCACGGAGTCGAGCAGGTCTTTGCTCAGGACCGGCTGGACCACGATCCCGGCGGCGGCCAGGCGGCTGCTGCCGCGCGGTGAGCGGTCGATCGCGCAGATGACGGTGCTCACAAACGCACCGAGGTCACGCAGCGCGCCGGCGGCCTGGATGACCGCGCCGCCGGTGGTGATCACGTCCTCGACCAGCACGACCGTCAGGCCCGCCGGGTCGCCGCCCTCGGCGATCCGGCACGTGCCGTAGGTCTTGGCCTGCTTGCGCACGAACAGGGCCGGGATCCCGGTGGCCTGGCTGAGCATGACCGCGAGCGGGACGCCGCCCAGCTCGAGCCCGGCGAGCGCACCGGTGCCCGGTGGCACCAGCCCGGCCATCTCGTCCGTGACCCGCCGCAGCAGGCCCGGGTCGGACTCCAGCAGGTATTTATCGAAGTAATCGCTGCTGACCTGGCCGGAACGCAGCGTGAACCGGCCGCGCAGCCGGCACCGCGCGTCAACGTCGCGCGCCAGCTCGATCAGGCTGCTTCCTGACACGTCTCGATCATGCCAAACCCTCGTCGTCCCGCTGTGCGCCAGGCCAGCCTGTCACCGGCGCCCTCCGCCGCGGAGGCGGAATTCTTTGGGAGCACCAGTCCGCTTCGCGGTCACCGCCACCGTGGCGTATGGCATCGTGAAGCCGCCGCCCATAGCGTCGATGGCGGCCCCGACGCTGTCCAGCACCTCCGCCAGCTTGTCCGGCGGGAGCAGGTTGAGATGGCCCTGGGTGGGCAGCTGGTCCAGCCACTCCTCGCGGGTATAGGTGCGCTCCCAGTCGAACCGCCACTGCTCTGGCTCGCTGAATTGCCGCGCCACGCGGATCCCGTCAGCGATCTTGTCGAACAGCGCCTGATAGGCATCCAGGGCCTGCCCCAGCGACGAGAAGCTGACGGGGGAGTCGGGCGCCGCCCTCCTGTAGGCCGAGGCGAGGGCGTCCAGTATCTCCGGCGGGGTCTGGAAGACGTGGTGGAACGGCGCGATCAGGCCACCCGGGCCCAGCACCTGGGCCGCCTTGGCCGCCCCGGTGACCGGATCCACCCAGTGCCACGCCGTGCCGGCGATGACCGCGTCAAACCGCCGGCCGACCGGATCCCAGGCTTCCAGCGTTGCCACCTCGACCTCGACCCCGGTCCCGCGCGCGAACTCGGCCATCCGCGCGTCGGGCTCGACGCCGAGAACCCTGCAGCCCGCCGCCTGGAACTGCCGGGCCTCGATGCCGGTCCCGCAGCCGGCGTCCAGGACGTGGCGCCCGGGGCTGGCGGCGATGATGCGCTGTACGAGGGCATCGGGATAGGCAGGGCGGGTGCGGTCGTAGCGTTCGGCGTCCCCGCCGAACGACTCGGCGACCCGCCGGTCGCGGTGAATCTCGGGCACCTGCGGTGAGGACATTCCGCCATCCTACCGAGGCCTGCTCGAATATTGCCACATAATGTGGCATGCTTTGTGGCATGGCCACGGTCGAGGAACTGTTCGAGTCCGCGGTGGACGCCCGGCGGGTCGCCCGGAACACGATCGCGGCGGCGGTACGCGAAGCCCGGGCGGCAGGCTGGTCCTGGGACCGGATCTCGGCGGCGCTCGGCGGAACGCCGAACGGCGAGACCTTGCGCCGCAACTTCGGCGCCGCCGACTGGCTGTCTCAGGTCGGGCGCTCCCGCGCGGCCGAAGGCCCGGGCCAGGGCGCGGCGCCGGCGCAGCCGTGATCGAGGAGCTCGCCCGAGATCGGCTGGGCTATGCGCGGCTTCGCCCCGGCCAGCTGCCCGCGATCGAGGCGCTGGCCGGTGGCCGGGACGTGCTGGCCGTGCTGCCGGCCGGCGGCGGGAAATCGGCGATCTACGAGCTGGCGGGGCTGCTGCGGACCGGCCCGACCGTGGTCATCTCGCCGCTGATCGCGCTGCAGGACGGCCAGCTCGCCCATTTGCGCGCGGCTGGCCTGCCGGCCATCGTCCGTGACAACGACCTCGAGCCCGGCGAGGCCACCCCGCCCGGGGAGCCGTTCGCCGTGGGCACCCGCGTGGCAGGCGGTCACTGGGGCGAGGGCACGGTGCAGCGCTACGACCGCGACCACGTCACGGTGCTGTTCGACGAGCACGGCTACCGCGATCTGTTCGTCCCGGTCGACAACCCGGACGCGGTAGCCGGCCAAATCGCGAGGTTCGTGCCGGCGCCCGTGCGGTGACGGCGCGGTCAGGAGCGAAGGTGCCTCAGTCCGAGGAAACCGAGCGCGCCGGCCGCTATCAGGATCACGCTGGCTGCCATCAGCGCCACCTCGAATCCCTGCAGGTATGACGCGACCGCAGGGCCGTGCGCGTGCGCGCCGAGCGCGGCGGTGACCGGCTTGATCTGGCCACCGGCGACGTCGGCGCTGAGCCCGGTGGCACCGGGCCGCTCGGCCGGGGCGAAGGAGCGAACCCGGCTCCGCCAGTCGGCGACGATGATGCTGCTCGCGATCGAGCCGAGGATCGCCAGCCCCATCGCGGTTCCGATCTGACGGCAGGCGTTGAACAGCCCAGACCCGATGCCGGACGAATCCGGCGGCACCTCGGCCATGGCGGCCGCGGAGCCCGCCGGGACCATGAGCCCGAAGCCGACGCCCACCAGGACGTAGCTGACCGCGGGCAGCGCGAACGTGCTGGTGGTCGTCAGCTGGCTCATGGCGAGCATGCCAGCGGCCGCGATCACGCACCCCCAGCCGACCGCCGGGGCCTCCGGCAGCCAGCGGGCGAGCTGGCGCCTGCGCTGCGCCACCGCAAAGTACGGGATGCAGAACAGCAGCCACGACAGCCCGGTGTGCAGCGCGGACCAGCGCTGCACGTTCTGGAAGTACAGGGTGACGTAGTAGATGAAGCCCGAGAAAGCGAGATACGCCAGCAGGTACACGCCGCACGCCGTGGCGAAGCTCCTGGTCCGCAGCAGCGCTGGCGGCGCCATCGGTGACTTGGTCCGGCGTTCCCGTGCCGCGAAGGCCACGCCGACGGCCACGCCGGCCGCGATGCAGCCGGCCACGGCCGGCGAGTTCCAGCCGGCATCGGCCGAATAGACCAGACCGAAGGCCACCAGGAACAGGCCAAGGGCGCTGAGCATCACGCCGGGCACGTCGAGGGGCCGGGGCGCGCTCTCCCGGGATTCGGTGACCCCGGCCGCGGAGATCGCGATGGCGAGCACCCCGATCGGGACGTTGACCCAGAAGATCGATGACCAGGAGAAGACGGACAGCAGCAGCCCGCCGACGACGCTCCCGCCGGCGACGGCCAGGCCGCTGACCGCTGCCCACAGCCCGATCGGCCCGCTTCTGGCTTCCGGCGGGTAGGCCCCCGAGATCAAGGCGAGCGTGAGCGACGACATGACAGCGCCGCCAATCCCCTGGATCACCCGGAACGCGATCAGCATCCCGCCGGAGGCCGAGAGCGCACAGCCAACCGAGGCGAGCGTGAACAGCGCCAGACCGGCCACAAAGATGCGCTTGCGCCCGAAATGATCACCCAGCGCGCCACCGGACGGAATCAGCGCCGCCAGGACCAGCGCATACGAGCTGACGACCCACTCCAAGCCACTCGGCGACAGCCGGAGTTCCCGCTGCATCGCCGGAAGAGCGACGCTGACAATCAGGACATCGAGCACCATCATGCCCTGCGCCAAGCATGCGGCAGCCAGAGTGAGCCGCTGACCAGCCCGAACGCTAGAGGTTGTCATTGCTTCTGTCTTGCCCGGGCGCTCGGGGTCAATGCCCGGGACAGCGACGTATCCGAAGCGAACTGATCCATCAGATAGCGCTATTGGTATTGTAAATCTCGCGTCTGAAGTTCCTCCTGCTGTCCGCGCCGGCCAGCAGTGGCGGACGCATCTCAGCCACGTCCCCGGCACATGGAGTTCTCTGGTGCGGTTTCTGCGGCAGACACCTGCGGAGTCGACGTTTCCCGATGACCGGTTCGAGCCACGCATGCTGTGCAGGCTGGAGAGCGCCTGGGCCATGGCGGGACGGGTCCCGGCTGGCTGCGGGGCCCTGCCCCGGCACACGCACGAGGTGGACCAGCTCTACTACGTGCTTTCGGGGGCCATGCAGGTCCGGCTGGGGCATGACGAGGTCGGAGCCACCCCGGGCAGCCTCGTCTACATTCCCGCCGGGACGCCGCACGAGAACCGCAACATAGGTCCCGCCGCGGAACTGCACCTGGAGATCCTGGCCCCGGCGCCGCCGCCGTTCCGTCCCGTGTACACGCTCACCGACTCGTGCGACGGCCCGACGGGCTATTACGTCGCGCCCGGTCCCGCCGGCCAGCCCTGCGACCGGGAGCACTGGCTGACCGAACCGGGCACTCGCAGCTGCGCCGCACGGGTCTCCACGGAGCAGCCCGGCAAGGACCGCCCCGGGATGCGGATACACGAGACCGACCGGCTGCTGTACGTTCTGGCCGGGACGCTCGATGTGTGGGCGGCGGGCAGCCGCATGACCGCCCCGCGGCGAACGCTCGCGGTGCTGCCCGCGGGCGTTCCGCACGCGGTGCGGAACAGCGGCGCCGAGGCGGCCCGCTACCTGATGCTGCTGCTGCCCACACCGGCCGCCGGACGCGACGATCCGGGCCGGCCGGCCGAGGACGTGCTCGACATGACCACGGCAGGCGTCCGGCCCGGGACCGGTGCACCCGCCGCCGGACCGGTCTGCTGATACCCGCAAAAGCCGCCGCGTATCGACAATTGATGTTTCAGAATCTATATTGTCATGTATCAGATCGCGGCTGGCGCCGTGGCGGTTGCTGAGCGCGAAAGGCGGCGCGGTGGGCGTCAAGTTTGGCCTCTTTGATCACATGACGAGGCCTCCGGGCACGGCTTTGCACGAGCTGTACGAGAGGCGCATCGCCGCCGTTGTCCGGGCGGAGGGAGCGGGTGTTCACGGCTATTACGTCGCCGAGCACCATGGCCACCGCCTCGCTATGGCGCCGTCGCAGCTGGTCTGGCTGGCGGCGCTTGCGCGAGAGACCGAACGCATCAGGCTCGGCACCATGGTCGCCTGCTTGCCGCTGCACCATCCGCTCCGCCTGGCCGAGGAAATCTGCATGGTGGACCAGCTCAGCCGGGGCCGCCTGGAACTGGGCGTGGGCCGGGGCATCTCACCGTTCGAGCAGAACTTCTTTGGCCACCCGGCTGACGAAGCCCGCGGACGCTTCCAGGAGATCCTCGAGCTGATCTTGAGCGCGCTGACCACTGGGCGCATGAACACGCAGGGCCGGACGTACTACACGTTCCCGGAAGCCGAGCTATCGATGGAGACCTACCAGAAGCCTGGCGTGCCGATCTGGTATCCGGGCAACATCGAGTACGCGGGGCTCAACGGCTTCAACGCGGTGGTCCCGACTCCGCCCAATGCGGCGCAGCGGGCTTCCTACCAGGAGTTCATCGGCGCCGGGCTCGCGTCGGGAGACCGCCTCAACCCCCGGTCGTCCGACGCCACGCTGGCATGTTCTCAATTCCTCGTGGTGGCCCGCACCGACGAGGAGGCCAGGGACATTGCCTATCGCAACGTGACCGCGCTCAACAACCTGATGCGCCGGTCCAGCAGCGCCGCGCCGCCGCACCTGCAGGACCCGCTGCCTCCGCTGCCCGACGATCCGGCGATCCCGTTCTCTGCCGCCGGCGCGTTGCAGCGAGAGGTTGCCATCTGCGGGTCGCCGCAGACCGTCCGCGACTACTTCCTGGCCCGCGCCGGCGAGAACGCGGACAGCTACTTCATGGTGGGCACCGCCATCGGCGACATGAGCCTGGCCGAGTCCGAGGAGTCGCTGCGCCTCTTCCTGAACGAGGTGCTGCCCGCTTTCCACGACGCCGCCTGACCGGCCACCGGGCGGCCAGGCGGGGCGATCCGCCGGGAGCCAGCCCAGGCGCGAAGGAGGAATGCCGGATGAGCGCAGCCGGAGACCTGGCCGCACGCCTGCGCAGCCAGTCCATGATCGATGACCCGTTTCTCGGGCCAGTGACCGCCGGGCGCTTCGCCGCGGCCAGCCCCGCGTGGCCGCAGCACGGGCGATGGAGTGGGCTGAAGCCCGGTCTGGTCTACGGGCGAGCGCCGTCCGGCCGGATCGCCGCGTTCCGGGCGTACGAGGGACCGGTCCGCCGGACGTCCCCCGCCGACGAGCCTGCCAGCTACCGCTAGCCCTCGATGCTGATCGCCTGCACCGGGCAGGCCAGCACGGCATCCTCGGCCGCCTCGCGCAGCGCGCCGTCGGGCTCGGCGGTGAACGTCAGCGTGCCATCCTCGCCGAGGTCGAAGATCTCCGGCGCTGCGTAGCAGCACTGGCCGTTGCTCTGGCAAAGCTCGAGATCGACCGAGATCTTCATGCTGT
>JASHQP010000426.1 GCA_030039095.1 Streptosporangiaceae bacterium | reverse complement strand
GGCCGCCCGGACCCACTGGGGCTCGAGATCGCCGACGTGGTCTCGCGGCTGCGCCGCGCGATGCGGCGCGCCGCGCGCGCGGCCGGGCGGGACGGGAAGCTGCCGGGCGGTCTCTCCGTAGCCCAGCTGGAACTGCTGTCCTGCGTTGCGGACAACCCCGGCGTCAGGCCTGGCCAGCTCGCGCGCCTGCTCCGGCTGGCGCCGAGCTCGGTCGCCACGCTCGTGTACGGGCTGCGCCGGGCCGGCCTGGTGAGCCGGACCGGCGGGCAGCTGGACCGCCGGACCGCGTCGCTCGAGCTGACCGCCGAGGGAATGGCGGTGGTCGGCAGCTGGCAGGAGGTGAACGAGCGGATTCTGCAGGCCGCGACCACCAGCCTGGGCCCGGCCAGCCGGGACGCCCTCGCCGCTGCGCTGCCCGGGCTGCGCGAGCTCACCGGGGCCGTCGACGCGCTGGCCGACGACCCGGGCGGCGAGATCGGCCCGCCGGGAGGATGACACTGCCGCGCGGCGGCCCGCTGGCATCCGTGGGGTGGCCGGCGTCGCTTCCTCGCTGGCCTGCACGTCTCCCGTAGGCTTCCTGACTATGCGTATCGACGCGACCTTCGCCGCCATCGGGCGCTCCGCCGTCCGGTTTCGCTGGCTGGTCGCCGGCGTGTGGATCGTCGGCGCGATCGCAGCGGCCACGCAGCTGCCCTCGCTCGCCAACGTGTCGCAGCCGAACAACACCAAGTTCCTGCCCGCGAGCGCGCCCAGCGAGCGCGCGGCGGTCCTGGCCGAGCCGTTCGGCACCGCGGGCCTGCAGCCGATCCCGGTCGTGGCGGCGCGCACCGCAACGCCGCTGACGTCGGGCGACGAGGCGGCCATGGCGTCGCTGCAGGGCCGGCTCACGTCGGTGTCCGGTGTCGCCAAGGTCCTGGACCTCGGGGTTTCCCCGGACGGCCACGCAGAACAGCTCGTGGTGCTGGCGTCCCGGCTGAACGGGGGGAGCCCCGACGCCGCGCTGAACCTGGTGGACGCGCTTCGGGCCAAGATCGCGGGCGCCGGACTGCCCGCTGGCCTGCAGGTGCACCTGGCCGGCGATATCGCCGCGGCCGTGGACCAGCAGAAGGCGTCGGGTTCCACCGGCGATCAGGTCGAGGACCTGTCGCTGCTGTTCATCATCGTGCTGCTGGTCCTCATCTTCCGGTCGCTGACGCTGGCGATCACCACACTGATCCCGCCGCTGCTCTCGGTGACGATCTCCGGGCCGCTGGTCGCCGAGGCCGCGGCGCACGGACTGCAGGTATCCTCCCTGGCCCAGTTCCTGATGATCGTGCTGGTGCTGGGGGCAGGCACCGACTACGGGCTGTTCCTGGTGTTCCGGGTCCGCGAGGAACTGCGCGCCCGCCAGCACGAGACGGCGGGCGAGCGTTACCCGGGTGCGGCCGGCCTGGGCGGCAGCGTGGCCCGTGACCTGTTCCATGCCCGGCCGTCGGCGCAGGACGCGATCGTCTGGTCGGTCACCAAGGTTGGCGAGTCGATCACGTTCTCCGCCGCGACCGTGATCGCCGCGGTGCTCACGCTGCTGCTGGCCAGCTTCTCCTTCTACTCCGGCCTGGGCTGGCCGTTCGCGATCGCGGTCGGCGTCACGCTGCTCGCCGCGCTGACGCTGCTGCCCGCGCTGCTCTCGATCCGCCTGTCGCTGTTGTGCGTCAAGCGCTCGCTGCTGCGGAGCATGTTCGGCAGGCCAAAGCTGCTGCCGTGGAACATTCAGGGCAGCGGGAACCCGGGCATCTGGGGCCGCGTGGCCGGGAGGATCGTCCGGCACCCCGTGCCGGTCCTGCTCGCCGGTGTGATCTTCTTCGGCGCGCTCGGGACGGCGGTCTTCGGCTACAGGGCGGCCGGCTTCGGCGGCAGCAGCACGCCGCCGGCCGGCACCGACTCCGCCGCCGGCCAGGCGCTGCTGACCAAGTACTTCCCGCAGTCCGCGGCGAACCCGACCAGCCTGATCTTCCGCTTCAGCACCCCGGTGTGGCAGGACCCAGCGCCGCTGGCCACGGCGACGGCCCAGCTCCAGGCCAGCGGCCTCTTCAAGCAGGTCACCGGCCCGCTCAACCCGGTGGGGGCGACGCTGACGCCGAAGCAGTACTCCGAGCTGCATGCCGCGCTCGGCCCGGCCCAGGCGCTGCCCGCCGTCCCGCCCGCGCACGGCGCCGTGCCCGCCGTCGGGTACGACATCTACCGCGCGACCGCCAACTACGTCTCCAAGGACGGCCGCACCGTGCAGTTCTCGACCAGCCTCGAGGCGGGTGACGCCGGAACCACGGCGGCGATGAACGCGGTCCCCTCGATCCGCGCCGAGACGACGTCGGTGGCGAGGTCGATCGGGGCGGCGGACTCGGCGGTCGGCGGCGAGGCGCCCGCCCTTTACGACATCAGCAGCATCTCGAACAGCGACCTGAAGCACATCATCCCGATCGCGATCGTGGCCATCGGCCTGCTGCTCGCCCTCGTGCTCCGCAGCGTGGTGGCGCCGCTGTACCTGATCGCGTCCGTCGGCGTCTCCTACCTGGCGGCGCTCGGCCTGTCCGTGCTGATCTTCATCAAGATCGACGGCAGCGGCGGGCTGGTGTTCTTCATGCCGTTCCTGATGTTCATCTTCCTGCTGGCCCTGGGGGAGGACTACAACATCCTGGTGATGACCAGGATCCGGGAGGAGGCTCGCCAGTACCCGCTGCGTGAGGCGGTCACGCGCGCGCTCAGCCGGACCGGCACCACGGTCACGTCCGCGGGCCTGGTGCTCGCCGGAACATTCATCGTGCTGACCGTGGTGGCCGGCAGCGGCTCGGGCGGGCAGCAGATCCAGGACATCGGGCTCGGCCTGGCGCTGGGCATCCTCATGGACACCTTCCTCGTGCGCACGCTGCTCGTGCCCTCCACGGTGGTGCTGCTCGGCAGGTGGAACTGGTGGCCGTCGCGGATGAGCCGGGTCAGCGCAGACCAGCCCCTGGGCGCCGCGCCCGGCGGGGCCCAGGCGCCGGCGCCGGCAGCGGCCGGCACCCCGGCTTCCCCGGCTGATCCCGCCGATCCAGCCGATCCGGCCGGCCAGCA
>JASHQP010000425.1 GCA_030039095.1 Streptosporangiaceae bacterium | reverse complement strand
GCAGCCCGCGGCGCGGGCGCAGCCGGGCGCGCCCACCCGGGCCGCCGGGGCCGTCGAGGCCAAGCCTCCCTGGTATGAGATCGCGCAGAGTAACCGCACGGCGGCCGGCCGACGGCACTGCGGGCCCATCGAGAAGTTGATCCACCGGGAGTGGGCCGAGGACGTGACGCCGCCGCCCGAGGTGGTGCGGGCCATCGACCGCCTCGCCGAACTGCCGCAGCTGATCAAGGCCAGGCTCGCGGCCGGCCTGGATGCGATCTACGTGGGCATGGGCGGCGTCCCCAGCTTGGATGACATGGGTCGGCTTGCCGGGCTTCCGCTGCCGTCGGGCAGGGCGACCTGGGACGCGTGCGCCGGCGCGTACGGCGAGCGCAAGATCATTGTCGGTTCCCGGCCGTCGCCCTCACCGGACGTCATGTGCCACGAGATCGGGCACGCCCTCGACGACATCGACGGCTCCGGCGAGCAATGGCAATCTGACTCCGAAGAGTTCCATTCCCTGTACGACCAGTGCTTGCCGCACATGGTGAGCGCTTTTCACCAGCAGCCAGGGCTGCTCGGCCGCAGGGAGTTCTTCGCCGACGCGTTCGCGGCAATCGCATCCCGGCAGCGGCCCGCCCTGGTGGAAATGCTCGGCGGTGACACTAGGTCGGCGCTGAACGTGATGCTTTACTTCAACATTCGGTACGGCATCTAGGGTTGGAGGGGAGATGTATGTAATCAAGCTGCCCAACGGCAATCTCTTGGTGCCCGAGTCCGCGACCGTGACACTCAACGCCGAAGGAGAGGCGGGCGGGGGCAGGTACATCAGCGACGTCTACGTCGAGATCGGCCCCGGCGATGCCGACTATGAGCGGTTCGCCGGCCAGGCGATGACGCAGGAGGAGTTCGACGAGCGGCGCAGGCGCTGGCAAGAGGGCGACGAGCCACTGCGCAGGCAGTTCCTTGACTTCCTGGCCCGTCGCGGTAACCCAGGGCGCATACCGGACGACGACGATCACCAGGGGCCCGGCTAGCGTGTTGGGCCCGGCTAGCGCGTTGCCGGGCCTCGGGCTGTGCGATGTTGCGGCGGGGGGCGTTGGTCCGTTCGGTGCTCCTAGACGGCCGGCTCGGGAGTGGCGGCGGAATCGCCCCCGAGCAGTGCCCTGACCTCTGACTCCCGGAACCGCCGGTGGCCGCCTGGAGTACGGATGCTACTGATGCGGCCCGACGCCGCCCAGCGGGTCACAGTCTTCGGATCCACACGGAACAAGGCTGCGACCTCACCAGGCGTGAGCAGTCGCTCACTATTTCCGTCCATTCTGGCTACCCCTCCCGATCTCCAAAGGAGCCTGTCCTAAGTGTCGCGACAAGAACGGTTTTTCTCCCTAGTTTCCGTAAAATCTGGTCTGAGAAATCGCTGACCGCGGCCTCCAGCCCGGCCGCGCAGGACACATCTGCCCTGTGCGCAGACGGCGCCGGGCAGCCATTAGGCTGGGCTTACTATGCGTGCGACGTTCGCCTACACCGGCGCGAGGATCTTGCTCTTCGTGGCGGTGCTCGGGATCCTCTACCTCGTGGGCCTCACCGGGCTGCCGCTCCTGGCGCTGGCGGTGCTGATCAGCGGCCTGCTCAGCTTCGTCGTGCTGTCCCGGTACCGGGATGCGATGGCCGGGTCGATCGGCGCCAGGCTCGGCAGCTTCCGCGCGCGGCTCGACGAGGGCACGCGCGCCGAGGACGACGACTGACCGTCACTGGGCCGGAGACAGCCATCCGCCGGAGGTCAGCAGCCTGAGGACGGCCTCGGTCGCCTGCTCGCGGGTCATCGCCGAGGTGTCGATGACGAGGTCGGCGTCCTGGGGCTCCTCGTACGGGTCAGAGATCCCGGTGAACTGCCCGATCACGCCCGCCCGTGCCTTGGCGTACAGGCCCTTCCGGTCACGCGCCTCGCACACCTCGAGCGGCGTGGCGACGTGGATCAGCAGGAAGTCTCCGACCTCGGACACCATCTTCCTGACCCGCGCTCTGGCCTCCGCGTAGGGAGCGATCGGCGCACAGATCGCGATGCCGCCGTGCCGGGCGACCTCGGCCGCCACGAAGCCGATCCGCACGATGTTCAGGTCCCGGTCCTCCCGCGAGAACGTGAGGCCAGCGGAGAGCAGCTGACGGACCAGGTCGCCGTCGAGGAGCGTGACCTTGCGGTCACCGCGCTCGGCCAGCGCGTCGGCGAGGTTCCTCGCGATCGTGGACTTGCCGGATCCGGACAGGCCGGTCAGGAACAGCACGAACCCGCGTTCCGAGCGCGGCGGGCGGGCGCGCCGCAGCTCCCGCGCGACGGCCGGCGGGGTAAACCAGGCCGGCACCTCGGCCCCCGCGTCGAGAAGGTCACCGAGCTCGCCGGGGGACAGGTCGGCGCGTTCCGTGCCCGCCTCGATGAGCGCGAGCGGCCGCCATACCTCCGCGAGCGGGTCGTAGGCCCAGTCCCCGGCGCGGACCACCGGGATGGCCATCCCGGGGCCGTCAGCGGTGCCGGCCCCGAGCGCGACCTGGGCCTCATCGATCATCAGGTGTGACGCCCCGAACGCGGCGGCGACTATCCCATACACGGACAATTCCCGCTCTGGTCCGGTTCCTGCCAGCGGGCCGCGCGCGGCCAGTGGCACCGGGATCACCATGGCGCCCGGGGGGAGGTTGGCCGCGGCGGCGAGCACGGCCCGGATCAGTGACTCGGGCCGCGCGACGACCTCGGCGGGCCCGGTGATCAGCGGGAGCAGCAGCACCCGCGCCTTGAGCTGGCCCGCCACGTGCCGGAGCTGGCCGATCTGCCGGCTATGCACGGGGCCGCGGGTGACATAGGCAAGCACCGGACCGTCGCCCAGCGCGGCCCGGGCATCCGCGGGCCGCAGCATCATCCGCCGGAACGGCCCATGCTCGGGCTCGCGCAGGCCTGTGACGCGGCCGGCCAGCCGGGTCAGCTCGGGGTCCGCGGCGAGTTCGCTGCGTTCGGCGATGTCCAGGACCGCGAGCGGGGTGCCCTCGGGATCGGTGAGCACCACCTGGCCGGCACCGGCGGGAACCGCGCTCTTGGCGACGTCAAGCGTGACCGGGAGCGGCCAGGGCGTGCCGTCCGCCAGCGAGCCCGCCTCGACGACAGCCGCCACGTCCGCCGCGTTCATGAACCCGGTCAGCGGCGCGAACACACCCGAGAGCAGCAACTCCAGGTCGCCAAGCTGGGCGTCGTCCAGTGCCAGGGACGGCGCCTGCATGAGGTCAGCGGGCACGTCTGTTTGCGCCTCAGCAGTCACGTCAACCCTCCGTCCGCCGTGGCGCCCGGTCCACCCGCCCCGGTTACTGCAGCAACGATCGGAACTGCCAGGCAAGCCTGAGGCTACACGGGTGGCAGCGCCGGGTCAGGCAGACAGCGGCCGGACAGCTGGCGCTCCCGGGCGAAGCAGCTGGAGCACCCGGGTGAAACGGCGAGCACCCGGGTGAAACGGCGAGCACCCGGGCGAAACGGCGAGCACCCGGGCGGAGCAGCTAGAGCACCCGGGCGAATTGGTCCTCGGGCTTGCGGATGACGTACCGGAGTTCGTCGTGCGCCGAGGACAGCCGTCCCCGCGCCAGGCATGTCACCAGCCGGCTCACGGCCAGCAGCCAGAGCGGCCTGCGCCGCCCCGGAAGCAGGCTGAGCGTCTGGCGCTGCGCGATCACCAGGCCGCGCCGCAGGATGTAGGACTGGATCCCGCGCTCGGATACCAGGCGCTCGTACACGGCCCGGTAGGGGCCAGGCCCGCCCGGCCGCAGGGCGCGCCACATCAGCGCGCGCAGCGGACGGGGCAGCACCCGGTCGAGAAACCCGGTGGCGCAGTCCCGGTCGCCGATCTGCAGCAGCAGCAGCCCGCCGGGCCTGAGCGTCTCGGTGAGGCGGTCAAGGACGAGCTCGGCGTTGCTGATCCGCTCCAGCAGCAGCGCGCAGTGCACGATGTCGACCGAGCGCGGCACCAGCGATGCCATCCGCAGGTCGCACAGCTTGCACACGCCGAGTTCCGGGTGGCTGGCGAGGGCGGCCCTGGCCGCCGGGGAGTCGTCGTCGATCTGCGTGACGACCACGTCGCAGCCGGCCATCTGCAGCCGCGCGGCATCCAGCTCAGCACCGGCTGTGGTGGCGCCGACCTGCAGCAACGTGAGCGTATGCCCGGGCCGCTCCGCGGCGTAGTCGAGTGTGGCCCGAATGAACGGCTCGCCGCTCCGCTCGCGCAGGGCGGTGCCGCCATCACGCTCGTTCAGGCCAGTGGGACGCAGGGCCGTCATCATCGCGACATTCGTGTTCGCCCGCTGCCGCACGGGCCTGTGTGCGGTGACCGCGGCAGAATTGCTCATACCGCCCATGCCGTTCATGAATCCATAGCGTAGCCCTCCGAGTACATTCAGTTGCGAAGGCGCGCTTGCCGGCCGCGTCCGGCTGTCCGGGGCCGACCGGGCCGGACGGCAGGGCGCGGCCGGGCGGCGGGGCGGACTGGTTGGCGGGCGATCGGGCGGTAGGGCGGGACCGGGCGATCGGGCGGGACCGGGCGGTAGGACGGGACCGGGCGGGCTGGGCGGGTAGAATTACAGAGTCCCGTATCCCGGGCGGTCCGCACCTCCTGCGACAGGGAGGGCGGTGCGCCGGGGGCGGGCCTTTCGTGTTGTCCCCGTGCTGTCTAGCCCTTAGGACCGATGAGCCTCTCCGGACTCTTGCGGGTCATCGCCGATGATCCCGAACTCGAGCGCGCGCTCGACGAGGCCGACTCGCCAGCCTCGCCGGGCGGTGACCTGATCGCGCCGCCCGCGCTGCGGCCGTTCCTTGTTGCCGCGCTGGCCGGTGCCGGCCGCGCCGCGGCACCGCGAAGATTCGTGCTCGCCGTGACCGCGACCGCCCGCGAGGCCGAGGACCTGACCGCGGCGCTCGGCTCGCTGCTGCCCGAAGGCGCGGCCGCCTACTTCCCGCCCTGGGAGACGCTTCCGCACGAGCGGCTGTCGCCGCGCTCCGACACATCGGGCCAGCGGCTCGCTGTGCTGCGCAGGCTCGCCCACCCGGACCCGGCCGACGCCAGGTCCGGGCCGCTCACGGTCGTCGCCACGCCGGTTCGCTGCCTGCTGCAGCCCATGGTCGGCGGGCTCGGCGAACTCGAGCCGGTGCGGCTGCGCCAGGACGAGACCGCCGACCTCGAGGACGTGGTGACCCGGCTGGTCGAGATCGGGTACGCGCGGACCGAGCTGGTGGAGAAGCGCGGCGACCTGGCCGTGCGCGGCGGCATCCTCGACGTGTTCCCGCCGGCCGAGGAGCATCCGGTGCGGGTCGAGTTCTTCGGCGACACGGTCGAGGAGATCCGGTTCTTCCGGGTGGCCGACCAGCGAAGCCTCGGCCCGGCCGCATCCGGCCTGTGGGCGCCACCGTGCCGCGAGCTGCTGCTGACGCCGACGGTCCGCAGCCGGGCCAGGCAGCTCGCCGGCGAGTGGCCGGGCCTGTCCGACGTGCTCGGCAAGGTCGCTGACGGCATCACGGTCGAGGGCATGGAGGCGTTCGCGCCGGTGCTCGCTGAGCGGATGGAGCTGCTGCTCGACCACGTGCCGGCCGGCGGGTGCCTGGTCGCCTGCGACCCGGAGCGGATCCGGGCACGCGCGGCCGAGCTGGTCAGGACCAGCCAGGAATTCCTCGAGGCGTCCTGGGTGAACGCGGCCGCGGGCGGCGAGGTCCCGATCGACCTGGGCGCGGCAGCGTTCCGGCCGATCACCGAGGTCAGGGACGTGGCAGGGTCGGCCGGGCTGCCCTGGTGGACCGTCACGCCGTTCGCCGCCGCCCCGGAGGCCACCGCACCCGCGGCCGGCCCCGCCATGATCCCGGGCACCGCGATACCGCTGCACGCCGGCGTCGGCGCCGCCGCCGAGCCAGAGCTCGAGGCGGACGACGAGCAAGGGCGCGAAACGTTCCGGGTGGATGCCGGTCCGGCGCAGGCATACCGGGGCGATACCACGCGCGTGATCTCGGACATCAGGCAATGGGTCGCGGACCGGTGGCGCGTGGTGCTGGTCACCGAGGGGCACGGCCCGGCGCAGCGCCTGGTCGAGCTGCTGCGCGGGGAGAACCTCGGCGCCCGGCTCGACGACGTCGGCGATCCTGACGTCGCTCCCGAGGCCGACCTCGTGCACGTGGCACGGGGGATGATCGCCAACGGCTTCACCTGGCCGTCGGTGCGGCTCGCGGTGCTGTCCGAGGCCGACATGGCCGGCCAGCGCACCGGGGCCGCCGGGCACGAGCGGATGCCGACCAGGCGGCGCGGCGGCATCGACCCGCTGCAGCTCGTTGCGGGCGATTACGTGGTGCACGAGCAGCACGGCGTCGGCCGGTACCTGGAGATGACCAGCCGCACGGTGGCCGGGGCCACCAGGGAGTACCTGGTCATCGAGTACGCGCCGAGCAAGCGCGGCCAGCCGCCGGACCGGTTGTACCTGCCCACCGACCAGCTGGACGAGGTGACCCGGTACTCCGGCGGGGAGGCGCCGGCCCTGCACCGGCTCGGCGGCGCGGACTGGTCCAAGACCAAGGGCCGGGCCCGGAAGGCTGTCCGCGAGATAGCGGCCGAGTTGATCCGGCTGTACTCGGCGCGCACCGCGTCGCCCGGCCACGCGTTCGGGCTGGACACGCCGTGGCAGCGCGAGCTCGAGGACGCGTTCCCGTACACGGAGACGCCGGACCAGCTCGCCGCGATCGACGAGGTCAAGCGGGACATGGAGCGGCCGGTGCCGATGGACCGGCTGATCTGCGGCGACGTGGGCTACGGCAAGACCGAGATCGCGGTGCGTGCCGCGTTCAAGGCGGTGCAGGACGGCATGCAGGTGGCGATCCTGGTGCCGACCACGCTGCTCGGCCAGCAGCACCTGGCGACGTTCAGCGAGCGGTACGCGCCGTTCCCCGTGGAGATCAGGCCGGTGTCGCGGTTCCAGAGCGACGCCGAGGTCGCCGACACGCTGGCCGGGCTGGCCGAGGGCAAGGTCGACGT
>JASHQP010000424.1 GCA_030039095.1 Streptosporangiaceae bacterium | reverse complement strand
CGCGCTGCTCGCCTGCGCCCCGGCGCGCTGGCCACCCGTGGCCGCATGCCGGGCGCCGGGCCTGCTGGTGACCCTCGACACCGCGGCCGCCGGGGTAGCGGCCGGCTCCGAGTACCTGCCGGTCGACTTCACGAACGGCACCTGGGCAAGCTGCCGCCTGGCCGGCTACCCGGGTGTGGCGTTCGTCACCGGTCCCGGAGGGCGCAGGATCGGCGGGCTGGTCACGAGGTACGTCGGCCTGCGGGTCCGCCGGGTCCTTCTCGCGCCCGGCGAGACCGCGCACGCCTGGCTGCTCGTCGCCTCCGCCTCGGACTACCCTCCGGCCCGGTGCCGTCCGGTCGCTGCCCGCTGGCTCCGGGTGCGGGCACCCCGGCAGCGTGGCTACGACTACGTAAGGCATTCGTTTCTCGCCTGCGCGGGTGCCTCGACCCTGACCGTGCAGCCGGTGCGGCCGGGACGCGGCATGCGCGGAACCGGCTGGACCCACGGAACCCACGGAGCCCACGGGACGCATGGGGCCCACGGAGCCCACGGGACGCATGGGGCCCACGGGAGGCACCGGGCGCACTGGACACCCAAGGGAGGCCGGGTTCCCTGACCCCGCCGACGGCGCCAGCGGTAGCGTTCGGGCCATGGATGATCTAACCCCGCGGCTGCGCGCGGTCTGCGATCTCGCCATGGCCGAGATGCGAGAGACCGGGCGGCACGAGTACGACGGCCGGATCCAGGACCTGTCCCGCGACGGCGTGCTCGCGGGGCTCGCCAGGCTGGCGGATGCCGCGGCGGCCGGCCCGGCACTGGACGACGCGCACGATGAGGCACACCTCGCCACGTTCGAGCACGCCGCCCGGGTCTGGCTCGGCGAGCAGCAGATGCACCGCCGCAACCCCCTCGTGCACCTGGCCGAGCTGGACCTGGCCTGCTACGACCGGGAATACGCGCCGCGGCAGCAGCGCGACGAGGCCCGCACGGCGCACCTGGCCGGATGGCCGGCGGCCATCGACACCGCGGTCGAGACCCTCGATCTGGTCAGCGCGCCGGTAGCCGCCGCGCTCGCCGACGCCATCCGCGGCCTGGCGGCCGGCGTCCCCGCGGCCGCCGACACCCAGCTCAGGAGCGCTGCGCTCGCGGCGCACGCCCGCCTGGTGGCGCACATCGAGCGGGCGGTCGCCGACGGCGACCCAGACGCCGCCCTCGGCTCGGCCGGGCTCACCTCGATCATGACCAGCGCCGAGGGCATGCCGGTGGACCTGGGCAAGCTGAGCGAGCGCGCCGACGCGGAGCGGGACCGCCTGACCGCGCTGCTCGCCGAGAGCTGCGCCCGGGTGGACCCGGGCCGCCCGCCGCTCGAGGTGGCGCGCGAGCTTGTGCGCGATCATCCGGACGCCGGTGGCGTCATCGAGGCGGCGCGGCGCTGGACCGAGCTCGCTATCGCGTTCACGACCGAACACCACCTGGTGCCCTACGACGACGGCGAGTGCCGGGTGGGGCCCTCGCCCGAGTCGCGGCGCTGGGCGATGGCGATGATGTCCCCGGCGGCCCCCGGAGAGCCGGAGGGCCCGTCGTGGTACCACATCACCCCGCCCGAGGAGTCATGGCCCGACCAGGACAAGGAGGAGTGGCTCGAGGTGTTCAGCGAGACCACGCTGCCCGGCATCACGGTGCACGAGGTCGCGCCCGGGCATTTCTCGCACGGCCGCGCGATCCGCCGCGCGCCCACCCAGGTCCGCCGGACCCTGCACTCCTCCGCGTTCATCGAAGGCTGGGCGCACTACGCGGAGGAACTGTGCGTGGAGGAGGGCTTCCGCGCCGACGACCCCCGGTTCGCGATCGGCGTGTGGCTCGAGGCTCTGGTCCGGGTGTCCCGGCTGGCCTGCGCGATCGGCGTGCACACCGCGGGCATGACGGTGGCCGACGGTGCCCGCCGGTTCGAGGCGGACACCCACCTGGCCGGGGCGGCCGCGCTCTCCGAGGCGCGCCGGGCGACGTTCGATCCCACCTACGGCCGCTACACCTGGGGCAAACTGGAGATCATGGACCTGCGCGAGAGGGCCAGGAAGGAATGGGGCGCGGGCTTTTCACTGCACAGGTTCCACTCGGCACTGCTCAGCCTCGGCTCCCCGCCGCTCGGGCTGCTGGGCACGGCCGTCGAGCGCGGCTGAGCCGGCCGGCAGCGGCCAGTGCGCGCGTGAGACCATGACAAAGCCGGAACAGATGTAGGGACATGATCATGCAGCAACAGCGGGTCCCGCGCCGGATGACCGGCGGACCCATCCGGGCGCGGAACGCGTCGACGGCCGCCCGGGCCCACCCGGTCCGCCGGGTCGCCGGGTTCGCGTGCGTGCTGCTGCTCGGCGCGTCGGCGCTGGCCGGCTGTGCGCAGAAGGCAGTAGCGGCCGCTTCGCTCGAGCTCGGGACGGCGTACGTCGCGGTGCCGAACACCACCAACGTCACCTCCGCCTACCTCGTCATCAGGAACAACGGCCCGGCCGACCGGCTGATCTCCGCCCGCACCAGCGACGGCGGCCACGTGACCTTCCGGGAACCGTCCCGTTCCGGCGACCGCGTGATGGTGAGCGTGCCGGACATCGCCATTCCCGCCGACACGCTGCTCCGGCTGTCCCCGGACGGCTCGCACCTGCTGATCACCGGCGCCGGGCCGATGAAGGGCGGCACCCAGATCACGCTCACGCTCACGTTCGCGGAGGGTGGCTCGCTGTCGGTCGTGGCCGCGGTGACCAACCCGGAAAGCGGCGGCAGCAGCTACTTCCTCAACTAAGGTCCACAAGCCGCGTCAACCAAGGCCTACAAGCCACGTCAACCAAGGCCCACAAGCCACGCCCTCAGCTAATCCCAAGCTAGCGGGGCTATTTTCCTAGGCGCAGGACGGACGCGGCCACTTGCCGACAGTCTCTTCGAGATATATCGTCTTGCTATCGAGTTTCACTGGGCCAGCGGACCGCGGAGGATCACATGGCGACGGGACCGGACCTTCGCATCGGGCACGCCGAGCGCGAAGCGGCGGCAGCCAGCCTGCGCGAGCACTACGCACAGGGCAGGCTCACGCTGGAGGAGTTCAACGAGCGCATCGACGCCACGTTCAAGGCGGTCACGCAGAGTCAGCTGAACCGGGTCACAGAGGATCTGCCGCACGGCGCCGCGCACCCGGCACCCTCGGCGCCGCTGCCGGTCACCACGGTTCCCGGCGCCGGCAGGGACCGGGCCAGGCAGGACTGGTCCCAGGGGCACCGCCACCACCCGCGGCTCGGCTTCTATCCCCTGATCATCGCGGCGCTCGGCACGTGGCTGCTGTTCTTCGAACTGCACCTGAGGGCGTTCCCCTGGCCGGGCAAGCTGGCGATCTTCCTGGCGATCTTCGGCCTCATCCGCGGCGTGCTGCGGCGCGTTTTCGGCATGCGCCGTGGCCCGGGCCGCGGACCTGGCGGCCCCCGCCGTGGTCGCGGCCGGGGCGGCCCCTGGAGCGGTATCTGACCGTCCGCGGTATCTGACGCCCCGCAGCGCCGGCGCGCCCGCACCCGGACGGCCCGGCAGGTGTCCTAGGCCCGGGCCGGGACCCGCAGCGGGACGACCAGGTAGCGGAACGCGGGATTCGTCTCCCCCGGCTCCAGGCCCTCTTCGTCACCGGCCCGCGTGAGCAGCGCGGGCTTGGCAGCCGTGCTGAACTCGAGCAGGATCCGCCCGGCCTCGGCGGGAGCGGGCGCCGCCTGCTCGCCGTCGCGCGCCACGCCCTGCTGCCGGGCCGGCGCGGCCGACGCCGAGGCCGCGCCGAGCCCGTCAAGAAGGTAGTGCGGGTTGAACGAGATAACCCGTTCGTCGCCCTCGAAGTCGGCGGGCACGGCCTCCACGGCCCGGGCTCGGCCATCGGTCTGCGCCTCGATGACCACGTTCCCCGACCCGAACGTCAGCCGGACCGGGCTGGCCCGGTCCGCCACCAGCGAGACCCTCCGGACCGCCTCGGTGAACGGGCCTGCGGGCAGCGTGGCGCGCGAGCCGAACCCGTCCGGGAACCTGGACTGGTACCTGATGAATTCTCCGCCGATCAGCCGCGCGGTCAGCCTCCGGTTCCCGCCCTCGAAGCTGATCACGCCGTCGGCGGGCCGTGGATCGCGCGCCGGGCCATCGCCGGCCACCGCGCCGGCACCGGACTGGCCCGCCTCGAACGCCACGGTCACCGGCACCCCGGCGGCCATGGATCTCGCCACGTCGGCCAGCGTCCTGGCCGGGACCAACGCGGCTGCCCGAAGGCCCGGTACCCCGGGCTCCCACTGGACATCCTTGACGGCCAGCCGGTAGCGGTCGGTGGCCGCGAGCGTCAGCGTCTCGTCGCGGACGTCGAGGCAGACCGCGGTGAGCATGGGCAGCGTGTCATCCCGGCTCGCCGCCGGCACGACCTGGGCGGCGGCCAGCGCCAGCACGCCGCCGTCTACCGTGCCGGCGACCGGAGGCGGATCGGGCAGCACCGGGTACTCTGCCACCGGCAGCGAGACCAGCTCGAACTCGGCGCCGCCGCAGGTGACGGCCACCATGTCGCCGTCGGTCGCGACCTCGACGTCAAGGGCGGGAAGGCTGCGGGTGATCTCGGCGAGCAGGCGGCCCGGCACCAGGGCGGTCCCGTCCTCCTTGACCTCGGCGCCGATCCGCGCCGTGGCGGAGATCTCGTAGTCGAAGCAGGACAGGACCAGACCGTCGCCGTCGGCCCGCAGCAGCAGCCCGGACAGCACCGGAACCACCGGCCGCGACGGCAGCGCGCGGGCAACCCACGCCACCGCTTCCCCGAATACCTCGCGCCCGACCCGGAACCTCATCGCCACCGCCTCCGCACGACCCGTTCTCAACCGATCCTGGCACGCGCCACCGACAGTTCAGAACGGGTCGTCGGAGCCAGGGTCAGACCAATCCCGGTGGCGCGGACGCGAGCGTCGCCTCGATCGCCCGGACGAGATCCCTCGCCGACTCGGCGGTAAGCTCCACCGCGACCCGCGCGGACGGCCCGCTGGCCGGGTTGAGGAAATCTATGTTGAGCGTGTGCTCAGCCGGGGCGTGCACCGGGTGATCCAGGTAGACGGTCGCGTCGGTGAGCGTGAACCAGCCCTGCGCGCCCTTGCCGCTGCCCGCTACCTCGATCTTCTCGGTCAGATACGTGCACATGTCGGCAGCCTCCTCATCCGGCCAGGTAGCGGCCGAAGAAATCCCAGATCTTCCGCCAGCCGTCGCTGGCCGCCTCCACCCGGTACGCGGGGCGGTCCGCCGAGAAGAACGCGTGCCCGGCACCCTCATAGCTGTGGAACTCGTGCTCCTTGCCGGCCTCGGTGAGGACCTTGTCCAGCTCGTCGACCTGTTCCGGTGACGGGTACTGGTCGTCGGCGCCGAACAGCCCGAGCAGCGGGCAGGACAGGCTGGGCGCGAGGTGCGCGATCGGCCCGACCTTCAGCGGCATCCCCTCGGGCGGGTTCCCGACCACGAATGCGCCGTAGCAGTCGACGGCCGCCTGGAGCGGCAGACTGCACGCGGCAAGGAACGACTGGCGCCCGCCGGAGCAGTACCCGATGACGCCGACCTTGCCGTTGCTGCCGTCCAGGGCGCGCAGGTGGGCGGCTGCCCCGGCGACGTCGCCGACGAGGCGCTCGTCCGGCACCCCGCCCTTGGCCCGTGCGGCAGCGGCCGCGTCGTCCGGGCTGGCCCCCGGGGCATCCCGGTGGTACAGGTTCGGCATCAGCGCGGCGTAGCCGTGAGCCGCGAACGTTCTGGTGATCTCCTTGGTCCCGCCGTCGTAGCCGGGCATGTGGTGGATCACGACGACATTGCCGAACGACTCCTGCCCGAGTGGCCGGGCCAGGTAAGCCTCGATCTCGTCCCCGTCGTGCCCAGCGATGCTGATGGTCTCGGCGATCAGCGCCCCATCCATGCGCTCTCCCTACCAGTAGCGTGTCCGTCACAGCGATCGGCTCCATCCTGCCAGCCGCCCGCGCGCCGGACGGCGGCCCCCCAAGATCAACAGTGAAACCGGCGTTTCTGCTGGTACAGGGAAATGCCTTGCGGCATTATCGGGAGGCGGGGGTGACCGGGGAGGGGCTACGGTCGGTAAATGAGCGCGGCAGCGATCGTTATCGCGTTAATCGTTCTTGTTGTGGGCTGCATCATGGGCTGGCACGCCAACCGCGCCCATGCCGCGCACGGTGACATCAAGACCACCCACAACAGGATCGCGGGCTACCGCAAGACCCGCCTGCGCAGCGGGCTGTGGGCAATCGCGCTCATTCTCGTGGCGGTGTTCCTGCTGGCCGGTGCCATCCATCACTGACCGCCGCGCCGTCCGCCCGCCGCGCTAGAGGCCGAGCTCACCGCCGAGCCGGAGCTGGAGCCACAGCAGCAGCCGCTCGTCGGAATCGGCGAGCCTGAGGCCGGAGATCTCCTGGGCACGGGCCAGCCGGTACCGGCACGTGTTGGGGTGCACGTTGAGTCGGCCCGCGGCCGCGGCGATGTCGCTGTTGGCGTCGAGGTACGCGAGCAGGGTGCTGGCGTACGCGGTGCCGTGCTCGGTGTCGTAACGGCGAAGGGCCGGCCCGGCCCCGTCCCGCAGCCGTGGCGTCACGGCGGGATCGCTGGCAAGCTCGGCCAGCGTGGCGCTCGCCCGGACCTCCTCGATCGTTGCCACGCGCGGCTCGCCGGCGTCCCCCGGCCGGGTGGCCAGAACGCGCAGCACGAGGTCGGCATCCTGGCGCGAGGCCGCGGCCGCGCGCAAGCCGGTGACCCGGCAGCCAAGCCCGGCCCTGATGGGCACGCGCAGGGCCTGCTGCGCTCGCCGGGCGATGTCCGCGACGAGATCGCGGTGCGACGCCGACGGCCGTGCCGGGAGCAGCGCGTAGACGGTGCCGTCGATCAGCGCGCAGCCATGCCGGCCGAGGCGCGCCTCGCAATGCAGGCTGACCAGATCGGTGAACCGCATCGCGGCGTGCGCGGCGACGACGCCGTCGGGGTCACCGGAGGCGATGACGAACGCCGCGACCGCAACGGCCGCGTCGACGTTCAGGCTCAGCTGCGGCGCCACGATGGCGGCGCTCGCCGGATCGGCGAGCAGCCGGCGCAGGAGGTCACCGCGCTGCCGCCGGGCGAGGTCGGCGGCGGTGCGCGCGGCAAGCAGGTGCAGCGCCGCGA